>DASZXF010001144.1:0-1672 GCA_035546055.1 Ktedonobacteraceae bacterium | reverse complement strand
CGAGCATCTCGCCGAGCAAGAGCAGACTTTCCGCCAGCAAATAGCCAGTTTCAGCGGCAAACAGATCGATTATATGCTGCTCATGGGCCGGCAAAACCCAGGTGCTCTCCTCACAGATGCTCCAGAGATAATCCTGCACCGCCGCGCGCAGTTCGCTCTGTCCCAGAAACAGACGCAGCGCGGCGGCGGACAGGCGGGCCCGCTTGAGGAAATACGCAGCCTCGTAGCGGCTACGCTCCCCCTGCTCGCGAAAGAGACGATAGGCGCTATAGGTGGTCTGCGGCATGTCCTCAAGGTCCGCCAGCAGCGACTCCGTTTGCGCCAGCACGCGCCGGGTCTGCGGTGCGTTTGCCAGGGTAGCGCGGGACGCGCGGGCCAGCTCCAGTTCAGGCAAAAACGGCGCGCCTCCCGTCAGTGCCTCCCGCACGTCCTCGTCAGTCACATCAAACAGCGTGCGGGGCGAAGAAGTCTGCTCTGGCGAATCCTGCATAACGCGCCTTTCTATTTAGCGGGAGCAAAGAGGAACTGACTCAGGACCAGCGCGCCGGCCCCACGCGTCCAGCTTTCATAGCCTGACCAGGGTTCAAGATCCACGGACAGCGAACTGGCGAGCCTGGAAAATGTGTGTTCCCGCAGCGTTTGCAGCGCAGGCTCGAAAAAGCGCTCGCCGTATTCAATGCCCTCGCCCGTAATAATAATGCACGCCGGATTGAAGAGATTGACCACAGTTGCCAGGCCAGCGCCAAAGAGGCGCCCGGCCTTCTGCAAGGCCAGGGTGGCCAGTTGATCCCCCGAGGAACTGTCCAGCAATTGCTCCAGCTCTGGCCGGGCTTCCGTGAAGCCGCCCGCGTTGAGTAATTCGCGGTACGTCGCCAGCACCCCGCGATGGGCCACATATTCTTCCAGGCAGCCCTGATTGCCGCATTCGCAGCGCCTGCCATCCATCACCGCCACCGTATGCCCGAACTCGCCCGCTCCCCCCGTCGAGCCGCTGAAAATTTCGCCATTCAGCACAATGCCCAGACCCAGGCCGCGTCCCAGGGCCACCGTCAGAAAGGTCTGGTAGATCTGTCCGCGTCCAAACAGCAATTCATAGCAGGAAATGCAGGTAACGTTATTGCTCACCAGAACCGGAATGCCCAGGCGTTTGGCGAGCAGCGGACCCAGGGCGAAGTCGTGCCAGCCCAGTTGCCAGGAATCCACGCAGATGCCGCTCTGGCTATCGACATAGCCGGAAACCGCGCAGCCCACGCCGATAATGCGTCCCGGTGCCACCTCATTGCGCGCGATCAGTTCCCTGACCAGTTCAGCGATGCGCTCAACCACCTCATCGCCCTGTTCGTTCAAGCGCAGATCCCAGTGCAGCGAAGCCACTATCGAGCCATGCAAATTAATAATCGAGCCCACCGTCTCATATTCACGGATCATCAGGCCAATCGCGTAACAGCCCGCCGGGTCAATTTCAAGCAAGGCCGGTCGGCGTCCGCGCGGCGCGCTGGCCGTCCCCGTCTCGATCACCAGTCCGCGCTCGTTCAGCTCATTGGTCAGGGCCAGCACCGTCGCCGGACTCAAGCCCGACGCCACAGCCAGCTCAGGACGCGAAACCGGCGCCTTCAGACGAATCAGGTTGAGCAAACGATTGAGATTGGTATCGCGCGTCCCCCTGTGCTCA
>DASZXF010001143.1:0-1805 GCA_035546055.1 Ktedonobacteraceae bacterium | reverse complement strand
CCCAACCTGCCACCACCTCCAAAAGCACCAGGGCGAGTCGCGCAGCGACGAGGAGTCAACCAGGACGTTCCAGCGCGCATGGTTGCGTTGCTGCGGCAGAGGAGATGTGGCGAGCGTCCCGGCTGAAGCCGGTGAGGACTCGCTGAAGTGGTCCTCTTTTGCAGGTTTTGCTTCTGTCGCTTCTGGTGACGTTCCCTACGGGATCAAACATTCAGGGTGACTGATATATGCGCAACTGTTGAGGAGAGATTGATGGACCACGAAGCCTATCCGATTACCTATGGAGTGCTGGGCTTGCTTGCTTTCTGGGGGAACCTGTCCGGCTACGATGTGAAACGTTTGTTTGATCATATTCTGGCACCGATGTGGGGGGCCGCGCAGAGTCAGATTTATAAGGAGCTGAGGCGTATGAAGGAACTGGGCTGGGTAGAGATGGAGCGCGAAGAACAGGAGGCCCGCCCGGATCGCAAAGTCTACTCGATCACCGAACGGGGGCGGGCGGCTCTGCGCGCCTGGCAGGGACAGCCTGCCGAAGTTTTCCAGTTGCGGGATGAGCTGCTGCTCAAGGTGCTTTTCGGCTCGTTCGCGGCCCCTGGCGATATCGCGCACAATCTGCGCGCCAGCCTGGCTGAGCATGAGATGCGCCTGTTGACCTACCGCCAGAATGCGCATCACCTGCCGGCCCAGGGTTCGCCCACCCGGCCCGGCCAGCGCCCCAACCCCTACGCCACCGAGCAGGAGGAAGATCCCTACTTCGCGCTGATCACCCGCTTTGCCATCGATTTTGAAAAGACCTATATTCGCTGGCTCTACGAGGCGCTTGAGATGGTCGAAGCCAGTCAGCCGGCGCCACCGCCTGAGCCGGCACCACAATAATATATTTCCATAGAGATTGCTTGCTGGCAGGATATGCTGAAAAGAGAACAAAACAAAGCGCATCACATAGCTATGCTAGCTCTTTGGAAGGGAATAATTTGCATGTGGGATATCATACATCGCATCCTCGCGGCAAAGCACCAGAACTCATCAGCATCCTCACCAGGCCACTCCGGGGTACGCCGAAGAGGCCAGCGCGCGGCTCTCCTCCTTGGCTGTCTGTTTTTGCTCGGCGCGTGTACTGGCCTGAACGGCTCACATGACTCTCGCCCCAACATGCTTATGGTACGCAGACCCCCGGTTGATATCTCGCTGCGAGCGCGAGGCCAGTTGCAACTGGAGACGTTCCAGCAGTGGATTGGCCTTTTACAGCAATTTCATGGGCAGGTTGAACCCTACGGGCAGGAATTGCTGAAAGATCGCCACGCGCTCGACACGGCAAAATCGAATGCCGACTATCAGAGGGTTCTTCAGACCTTGCAGCAGCACACCGCCAGCATCCAGCTTCCCGCGCTGAAAAACGAGGCCAGCTATCAGCTGCAACAGTTGACCAGCAGCGCTGATAGCTGGGGTCAGGCCCATCCCTACCATGATGGCTACAATAACACAACCTATCATATGGGCTATGAGTATGGACCCGATGGCATGGCCGGCTGGGTACAGGATGAGCTGAACAGCGCGAAAACCATTACCGACTATCAGCAGGCGATTAAGGACGCGAATATCTCCCTGACCCATTTTCAGGCCTATCAGGACAACGCTCAAGATACGACGCCCTGGAACAGTCCTCACCAGACCGATCTCCAGCTCATGCGCCATTATCAGGTGGCGACGCAGAAGGTGGTGGTGATTTCGCTCAAAGAACAGGCTTTACGCGTCTACAATAACGGCGATCTGGTCAAAGCCTTCCACGTGACCACGGGACGCCC
>DASZXF010001142.1:0-3412 GCA_035546055.1 Ktedonobacteraceae bacterium | reverse complement strand
GGGATATGTCCCCGCCGCCATACGCTGGTGAACTCCCATGCAGACCTGCCAGAAGCTGCGAGCGAGCCGGTCGGCTTCTTCCGCGCTTTCAGCACAGAGGACGCGCACGGCCAGGCTGGTGCGCGGAGATGGCAGATGCCGGGATGGGCGAAAATTCCGGCGATAGGTTTCCAGAATCCGGGGTTCTGGCCGCGCATGGACAAACTGGGCAAAGCTAAATGAAAGTCCCAGACTGGCGGCGACGGCAGCGCTGCCCTGACCGCTGCCCAGCAGCCAGACTTCCGGTGTGGGCGCTCCCACAGGAACAGCCCGGACGCCGGGATAGGGGGTTTCTGCCGCTGGCGGTTCCTGTCGCGTGTCCTGATCCTCCGCCAGAAATGCCAGCAGGACGCGCACCTGCTGGAGATATGGGTCCTGCTCTCCAGTCAGACCCGGAGGCAGATAAGGTTGCAGTACCTGCGCCGCCAGTCCGTTTGCCCCTGTACTACGTCCCAGGCCCAGATCAATGCGCCCGGCATAAAGGGTGTTCAGCAGACGAAAGGTTTCCGCGACTTTGAGCGGACTATAATTCGGCAGCATGACTCCCCCGGAGCCAACGCGCATGGTCGTGGTCTGAGCAGCAATTGCTGCCACCAGGATTTCAGGCGCGCCACAGGCGAAATGCCCCAGATTGTGATGCTCGGCGATCCAAAAGCGCTGATAGCCAAGATGTTCGGCTTCACGGGCCAGGAGAACGCTCTCCTGAATCGCCTCTGCGGCGGTCCTGCCACGAAAATGCGGCACCTGATCCAGCACACCTAGATGCATCATGCTTATCCTCCTGATTGCTCAACAGGCTTCTGGAACGGCTGGCGCACGGGTGGCTCCAGAATCAAAACCGAGGGCACGCGCGTGGGATCGCTGGCTCGCAGAAAGGCATAGCCCATGCCCGCGAGGCCCACCATCAGACCGGGTACCTCCAGACCCATCGGCGCCCCGGTAATGTAGCCAGATTGCTCGATCCCGGCGAGAATCCGGGCCAGCAGGTGTGGCAACCGGGTATGTTCGCATACCTCGGCCAGACGCGCACGCGCGACAAGCAGCAAATCCAGGTTGCCCAGATCCCCATGACAGAGCGAATGACACCAGCCAAAACCGTCGCGCAACGTCGTTTGCACAGCAACGGCGATCTCCGCACGCGTGATCTCATCGTCCTGATAGGGCAACGAGGCCAGCCGGGCCAGCCCGATGCCCGCAGCCCCGTGACACCAGGTAGTCATAAACTCCTGTCCATCGGCATCGGTGGCACGCTGCTCTTTCGCCGCCGAGAGGGCCGTATCCAGAATGCGAAAATCTGGCCAGTTTTGCCTCTCAGGCACGTACACGCTGCGTTCATACGCAAGCACTTCCTGAGCCGCAGCGCGGTAGCGCGCATGGTTTTCCCTGGCGGCCAGACTCATCAGGCTCAGGGCAAGGCCAGCGCTGCCATGTGAGAGCCCGGTGAGTGGTCTGGTGGCGGCCAGTCCAAAGGACGGCTTTTCACCCTCTCGCGCTTGCTGGAGCGCCGTAACCAGATAATCACCCGCTTGCCGCGCTGTCTTCAAGGCCAGAGGCGAAGGCCAGACCTGATCCAGGGCCAGGAGCGCCATGATATAACCGGCAGCCCCGGCCATGATATCCAGCATAGTATCTTCTTGAAGCAGTGATACCGAGCGCTGAATGGCCTCCTCCGCACGTTTGAACCAGTTCTGATCTTGCCAGAGTACGCCCAGGTGTGTATAGAGATAGATTATTCCTCCCCAACCTGAGAAAGCCCCCACATCTTTGAAGGCCTCTGGATTGCCCTCGATCTGACTCTGCAGAGTGCGCACTGCCTCTTCTGCCAGTTGGCGATAGCGTTCATCCCCGCTCATGACCCCCAGATAGGCCAGAAAAAGGGCGATACCAGCCACTCCCCCGTAGAGATTCGGGCCGGCAGGCTGAATTTCCCAGGTTCGATCATTGACCATCGTCAATGCAAGCCATTGCGCGCGCTGGCCATCACGGAAAGCCAGGGCGGCGAGGCGATCCCCGATCAGGCGAGCTTCGTGTAACAGGTCTTCCGGCGTCACATCTGTCCGCGCTGGCTCGCCCAGGGAACTGCGCGTGGCCTGAGCCTGGTTCTGCTGTTGCAAACGCGCCGAAGCAAGCGTGGCTTCGATAAACCAGAGCTGGCGCTCCAGATCCAGCTCATTCAAGCCATCCAGGCAACTTGTGACCTGTTCCAGCGCTGGCGCGGCGCAGAAATCGGGAATGCGCTCCCCCCGGCTGGTAAAAATGTCCCTGGTGGCAGGTCGGCTGGTAAAGATGGGAATATCGCCGCTGTGCAGATCTGCCTGTTCGGCGGCAATCACCCGTTTCAACTCAGGTCGTGCGCCAATCGACAGCCAGAGCTGGTCGAAAAAGCTATCCCGGTCCAGCATATTGCGCAGAAGATTCGGGTGCGTTCCCTCGTGGAGCAGTACCGCATAGGTATTGGTGGGACGGATAATTATCCGCGTGCTATCCTCCGCAAAGAGTTGGAGTGGTCCGGCCAGCAGAGCGTCTTTCCGCTGCATCAGCAGCCGGTACATCTCGCGAAATCCCTGCAGCAGTTGCGGACGATATGCCAGGAAATCGACGTGCGAACCTTCCAGGTGAGGACGATTTTGCTGAGCGGGCATCTCTCCGTTCTTGCGCACAAAGCGCATCTCATCAGTGCCGGGGTTGATCGGCTGGAGTACAGGTCTGGGAACTATCTGGCCACCCTCGCCTCCTAAGCCGCTCAGGTCAATACCGTCAGAATTTTCCCCCGCCCAGAGACGAATTGGCAGCATACCCACGCGCAGCACGGAAGACTCCATTTGCTCAAGCAGACGCGTCTGCGCATTCTTCTCGCGCTTCTCGCCAATCTGAGGATGCAACAGCGATTCCAGATCAATCAGCATGGGATCTTCGCCAGCGGCGATCAAGTTCTCATAATGAAAATCGACCGCGTTCAGGGTATAGAGCAGAGCCAGATAGGCTCCCTGGCGCAGATAAAAGCGCTCAACCTCGGCCTGAGAACGGCAGGGCAGCGCTTCGACAAACTCAGACCACCCATGCTCGCCACAATCCAGCAGACGCAAGACCCGCAGGCGCGGCTGCCAGCCCTGCTGATTTATCCAGGCCAGGAGAAGCTGGAAATGCTGATCGATGCTCAATGAGCGGGGTTTGTACACCAGGCGCAGACCAGACGAAAAGCTGACCAGGATAGTGCTGCGGCCCCGGCGATGCTGGTCTCCCATACCACACCGGGCTTCTGTGAGCAGGCCAGGTTCCGCCTTCATTTCCAGCAGAGCACGCAGGCGCGGCCAATCCTCCTGGAGATGCTGGAAAAACTCCAGACCATACGTTACCCAGTGCTCCACTGCAT
>DASZXF010001141.1:0-2773 GCA_035546055.1 Ktedonobacteraceae bacterium | reverse complement strand
GGCAACGCGGTGGTCAGACTGCTCGGCCTGCGCGCGGCAAGCGAGCATAATACGGCTGTCCATTCCCCTGAAGAGCTGGAGATGCTCATTTTACAGAGCCGCAAAGCCGGGCTGCTTGAACAGCAGGAGACCGAGTTTCTGCGTCACGTCTTCACTTTCGAGGACAAGCTGGCCCGCCAGATTATGACGCCCCGCACGGAGATGATCGGGCTGCCCCTGGAGAGCTCTTTCGCGGAAGTGCGCCAACTGATCCTGACAGAGCGCTATACTCGCTATCCCGTCTACGAAAAAAGTATGGATTTTATAGTGGGAACAGTCCATCTGAAAGATCTGGTGGCGGCCTTTTCCTCGCACGCCGATGAGCAGTCGTTCACCCTGCGCCAGCTCCTGCGCCCGGTGCTGGCCATTCCTGAGACGACCTCGATAGGGCCGCTGCTGACCCGTATGCAGCGCGAGGGCAAGCACCTGGCGGTCATCATCGATGAATATGGGGAGACTGCTGGCATGGTCACGCTGGAAGATATCCTGGAGGAGCTGGTCGGCGAGGTGCAGGACGAATTTGACCTCATCAGAGAGGGCAGCCATATCTCTATCGAACCACTGCCAGACGGCTCAAGTTCTGTCGATGGTCTGCTCTCGCTGGCGGATTTTACTGAACACTTCGGCGTGAAAGTGATGTCGCAAGAGGTCGAAACGCTGGGCGGATATGTGCAGGAACAGAGAGATCGCATTCCACAGGTCGGAGATACCCTGACCCTCGGTCCCTATCTCCTACGCGTGTCTGAGATGGATGGGCGCCGGGTGGCCCGCGTGCGCGTGATTCCGCGCAAAGCGGGCGAGAAAAGCAAGCTGGCGGGCGAAGCTGGCCCGCCACAGGCAAGCTGACAGGCGGAAGAGAATAGGAAAAATGAGTCAGCCTATAGAGCGCTCTGGCTGATTTTCTTTTCAAATCAGGACAATTCGAGTACAATAGTCGGGAGAGTCTTCGCTTGTCGACACATTGAACAGAGGCGCGGACATCAGAGATCGCTGCCTCCTGGCGATCTCATCTCAGGTGCGAGTGGTGAATGCTCCACCGGGGTAAGAAGAAGTTGCAGAGCGTATGTCCGAAGAATTTAAGGCGGCACAACAACGTGTCCGTCAGGAATTTACAAGCTTAATATTGGGAAATGAGACCAGCCTGGACCTGGCGCGAGCAGCGCTGCTCATCGCCGCCGAAGAGTATCCGTACCTGGACTGTAACCAGCACTTGATGCGCCTGGAAGAACTGGCGGAACAGGTACGCGCGCGTATGGCCTCCCTGGAGATGCACCCGGCGCATCCGCCATTGACGGCGAATGAGTGTTTTGATGTGCTGCACGCGATGAATAGCGTTCTCTTCGACCAGGAGCGTTTCCGGGGCAATCGCATTGATTATTACAATCCCCAGAACAGTTTTCTCAACCGCGTGCTGGAGAGACGCCTGGGTATTCCGCTGACCCTCTCGCTGGTCTACATGGAAGTGGGCAAACGCCTGGGCCTGCATATCGCGGGCGTGGGCATGCCCTTCCACTTTATTGTGCGCTGCGATTTTCAGCACGCTTCTATTTACATCGACCCCTACGAAAAGGGCAGGTTTCTGAGCGAACAGGATTGCCGCGACCGCCTGGCGCAGATCTTCAAGAGGCAGGAGGATTTCGACCCTTCCTGGCTGGAGCCTCTGACCCCCAAACAGTTGTTGCTGCGTATGCTGACCAATCTCAAAAACCTCTACAAGCACAAAGGGGACTTTGCCCGCGCGCTGCGAGCCTGCGACCGCATTCTGCTGATTGATCCCGTGCTGCCGACAGAATTACATGATCGCGGCATGATTCATTTCCACCTCAAGCACTATTCGCGCGCTATCCATGATCTGAGCACATATATCGAACTGGCGCCCCAGACCGAAGATGTAGAAGAAGTGCGCCAGCAGATCAAAGTCATTCGCCATTTGATGGCCATGATGAACTAGCCAAACAGGCGGTCGATGGGCGGAGGCTCGATGCGAGTGCGTCTCCCGCCTGGCGGCCTGGGCGGCGTTCTGGGAAGTGCCCCCTGCTGACTGCGCTCGCGCAGCCGCTCCAGGACTAATTCGCGTCCCCTGGCTCTGGCGGACATTTTTTTATGCGCTCGCCGGGGCGGACGTTTGAGCCGGCAGGAACAGAACCGCCAGAGGCTTTGCCAGAAACGACGCAGCATCGCCTGCCACTCTTCATATCCTGGTCTGCCGGCTGGCTGCCTGTTCGCGGGAACAGGAGCCAGCGCCGGCGCGGCAAAGGCAGGTTTGAGCAAGGAAGGCATCGGTACGGTCGGCACATCAGCCAGGTAGAAAGGCTGCGGCGCGCACAGGCCAGACAGCGCGATAGTTGGCTGATCCTCCACGGCAGGAAGTTGCGCGCTCGCTTTACGCAGAGGCGAACGCTCGGGCACAAAGGCGTCACAGCACCACGTCGAGAGATCAGCAAAGCCAGAGGGCTGACGCTCCCCCTGCTGACCCGCTCTGCCGCTCGTCCCGTCAGACCTGCCCGGCGCCGGTCGACTGTCGGCCCTGCCGCTCTGACTACTCGTCTGGTACCGCATCTCTTCCACGTCCGCGAAATACGCGGCCCGCTGGCGATTGATGCGCTGAAATAGCCCGTACCTGCGCATGTCCAGGACTGGCGATAACTCCCGCAACATGCTCTCATCCAGTTCTTCCCAGGTCTCGTCCTCGTCCGCTTGCCTTCCCATCCCTTCCTCACGATCTCTTCCCAGG
>DASZXF010001140.1:0-11412 GCA_035546055.1 Ktedonobacteraceae bacterium | reverse complement strand
CGCTCGACGCCAGGAATGGGCATCAGCGCTGGAACATCACTGCGGGTGTGGTGGACGTTTATCAACTGAACGCGCCCGTAATCGCTCCCAACGGGCACATCTATATTGCCTCAGATACCCCAAGTACCACTACAGACGACTACAGCCAGTACATCGGCAGGCATATGGAAGAGATTGAGCAGACCAGCGGCAACGCGATCTGGAACGTGTCTTTCTCTTCGGAGATTGGTGGCTATGTGCTCGTTTTGTAGCTTGTAAATCATTTTGCTTCATGGGAGAAAACAGGATAGTAACTTTGAAGCTCTCATGCTATGTCCTCCCCGCAGAGCGATGCTACGCAGCAATGGGAGACGAAAGAGAGGAGGGCAACAAACGCATAAAACAAGGCGAGAAGCTGGTTTATCAACTAGCTTCTCGCCTTATCTCTTAGTCGGGGTGAGAGGATTTGAACCTCCGACCACTTCAACCCCATTGAAGTGCGCTACCGGGCTGCGCTACACCCCGCTGTTCTCTGGTGTGGTTATCACCTGGAACACCATCGATTATAGCAGAAAGATTGTCGGATCGTCAAGCGTTTCGGCAGGGATTTTTTTGAGAAGGGTAAATGATGTTAGCCTGCAACATTGACACTGTTTCTGCTTCAGGCATACAATCAAAGGAAGAGTAACACTTGTTGAAGATGGCGCCTCGCAAGAGCACGCCTTTCGTGCCAAAAAGGAAGCCTCGTTATGTCACAGTCTTCTTCTATGTCTTCACAACGGAGAGAAGAACCTTTACCTGAAGCTCGTGAAGTTGCCAGGGGGGTCTGGAAAATAACTCTGCCTATCCCTTTTCCTTTGCGAACTGTAAATGTTTATGCTCTGGTTGGGCATGATGGCTGGGTGCTGGTGGATGCTGGTATGGGAACTTCCCATGCGCGTGAAGCGTTCTCTGCCGGCTTGAAGCGAGCTGGCCTGGATCTGGCAGATCTGCGGGCGCTGGTTCTGACTCATCATCATCCTGATCATATCGGCCTGTCGGGCGAGTTGCAGGAACAGAGCGGCGTGCCTGTCTATATGCACCCAATCGATGAGAAGAGTTTGCGGATTATCGAGAATGGCACGATGTCCGAGCGCTTTCGTTCGGTGTCTACCTTTTTCCGCCGGCATGGCCTGGAGCCTACGCGCCTGTGGTATACGCAGAGTGATCCCCAGGAAACACGGCGCATGTTGTGGGTGCCGCCGCACGAGGCTTTTACGCTGGTAGAGGATGGTGCGCAACTGGAACTGGCAGGCCAGACGTACCGGGTTCTCTGGGTTCCTGGCCATTCGGATGGCCAGATCGCTCTGTTGCGCGAACAAGATGGCGTCTTTCTCTCGGCGGATCATGTCTTGCCGCGTATTACTCCCAACGTGGGCCTGTATTCTACCCTGGATCGCCCTGATCCGCTTGATGATTATTTGAATTCCCTGCGCAAAGTCGAGCATTTGCCGGCCAGCCTGGTTCTGCCTGGCCATGGAGAGCCTTTCCCCGATCTGGCCGGGCGCGTGCGGGAGATTATGCTTCACCATGACCATCGCGTGCAACAGATTCTTGATTTACTGGCTGAGCAGCCGCGCCACGCCGCCTGGGTCACTGATCAACTCTTTCAGGGGCGCTTGAAGAATGACGAGATGCGCCGTATGGCAATGGCCGAGGTTCTGGCTCACCTTGAATATATGCGCATGGCTGGCCGCGTTGAGCAGGAGCATACGGCGGAGGATGTGATTCTCTATACTCCCGCGCGCTAAGCAGGCACGGATGTGCGTGCTGTGGAATACAGAGAGGCCGCGTGAACTTTTCCGGTTCACGCGGCCTCTCTTTGCTTGCTCAAGCTCAGTACAATTCTTCGTTATGAATGGTGCTGTCTTCGGAGGTGAGCAGGCTGAACAGGCTGGCGTCTATCGGGAAGACGTTGACGGTGGAGGCCATGCCGTCGCGCAGGAAGCCCTGGATGCGGTTGTCATACACGCTAAACTGATTGCCGAAGGAGAAGATGTATTGCTGGACCTGGCCGGATTGGCGATTGAGTACCAGAATATCATCTCCATTGGCGCAGGTGTGCTGTTGCAGACAGAGCGCGTGATCCAGGAATGAGCCGATCAGAATTTGCATGTTCGGTCCCCAGCTTTGCACTGTCGCCTGGTGAACGATGCCCAGGGTGGTGTCAAAGGCGATAAACATGCTCTGGGACTGCTGCGGATTGTAGAGCATGACGCTCAGGGTGGGCAGACCGAAGTGACCGACATAGAGCACCGCTCCCGCCGACCAGCCGGAGAAACTGGGCTGATTGACCACCTTGAGCTTGCTGTCCAGCACCAGCATCTGCGCATCTCCGCTGGTCGGATCGTAGAGGAGAATTTGTGCCTGCCCCTGGCCGCTGAAGTCGCCGGTGTGAACTTCCCAGTTGTTGCCCAGGTTGTGCAAGAACTGGAACTGGCTGACCTCCAGTTTGGACGAATACTCGACCAGGCGGGCTTCGCCAGAAAGGCGGTCGTACAGGAAAAGGCCATCGCGGTTGGCGTTGACGAAGCGTCCGACATAGACCTCCCAGGAATTATGCCAGAGCGAGTATTCCTGCGTCGTTTTCACCGTAAAGTCTTTGTCCAGGCTAATCAGCATAATATCAGCTGTCAGGCCGGCTGCGCTCCAACTGGCCGGGGATTTTCCGCCGCTATCGACCGGCTCGCCATTGCCATTGGGCAGAGTCAGCGCCACCGCGCGCTGGCCATCGTTCTGCTGAGCCGCCGAGCCCGTACTGGTACTTTTCGAGGTCGAGGTCGTCGCCGTGGCTGTAGCCGTAGCGCTGGCCGTAGGACTCGGAGATGCGGTCGGCGCAGGACTGGCCGTAGCCGCAGGTGAGGCCGTGGCGGTCGGTGAGGCCGTGGCGGTGGCCGTGGGACTCGCCGAGACCGTAGGATCGGGTGTGACCGTGGGCGTCGTGCAGCCTGTCGTCGGTGTCCTGGTCGCGGTCGGTGAGGCCGTGGCGGTCGGCGAAGCCGTGGGCGAGGGAGTCGCCGTAGCCGTAGCTGTGGGTGAAGGCGTCACCGCAGGCGTTGTACACGTCGTTGGTGAGCCGGATGGGGTGGGTGTACGGGTTGCACCCGCTGTCACGGTCGCGCCGGGGGTGCTGGTTATGCCGGAACCGGGATTTCCGCCATCTGTACCGGGGTTGCCGGTCGAGGGCAACGGCGTCGGGATAGCGAAGCGTTTATAAAAGAACAGATCAGTGTGCAGACCGTCAAACTGGCCGGTGTAGAGTTCCCAGCCTGGACCCCAGCCGGGCAGCGTGATATGTTTAGCAATCGTCAGTTGCGGCGTCAGCGTCAAAATCTGAATCTGACCCGATATGCGGTTGTAGAGCAGGATTTCCGTGTGGCCGCTGCCGGTAAAATCACCGAGATGAATCTCCAGGTCAGATCCCCAGCCGTTGGCGGGCGTCCTTGAATCTTGCAAACTGACCCGGTAGGGTTCGTTCAGCTCGGCAGCAGGATCGTTGAGCAGATCGTTATGCAGCACTCGCGGAACATATTTTTCATAAGGGTAAGTGAGAGAGAGGACATCCAGGCGGCCTGCCTGGCGATTGTAGAGCAAAAGATTGGTAAAACCCAGTCCCGCGAAATCGGCGCTGAACTCCTCGTCATAGGAGCCGGCGGGCAAGCCCAGAGCCACGCGGCTCGCGCTCAGTGCGCCATTCGCATCGCTGGAGATCAACTGTGCATTGGCGCTGCCCACGCCCGTCGAACTGGCGCTGGTCACACCGGGAAGTTTGGAAAACAGGGTAGGATCGATGGTTTTGGGAAAGTAGATGAAGCGCATCTGGCCGTTCTGGTAACGGGCCTGATTAATGTAGGAAACATTATAGCCGATCCCTTTATACATAGGAGTCGGATCGCCATAATTCTGATAGGTCACATTAAACGTCTGACTGTCCTGACTGGTCCAGGTCACAAAAGCCACGTGACCTGCCGCGCCATAGGCCCATACGCCATCGGCCACCGGAAAAACAGCGATGGAGCCAACGCGTGGCTGCGTCCCCACCGGCAGACCAAAGCGTTCGGCGTCCACAATCCAGTCCGCCGCATTACCCCAGTTGACCGGCAGATTATAGCCCAGGAGATGCCACTGTTCCCAGGCCCACCAGACACAATTGCCGCCCGTGGCAGGAAACGGGCCCGGACAGAGTGGAAAGGGATTGCCATCGGGACTGTACGACACCCCCTGGCACCCCTCATTGACCGTCGCCTGAGTGTGGGCCATCGTCGCCGCCTGCACCGGAGGATTAAAGACCAGCCAGACCATAACCAGCAAAAAAAAGATAGCCAGCAGGTGCAGCACGCGCCGGCGATCCCATACAGGCCGTAATGGCCGTCTCACTCGTTGTACCGCGTTGGGCTCTCGCCTGTTGCGAGCAAACAGAGAGGCACGCATGAGCTTAGATCCTTCTAACCATGGCGCTGCCCTGAGCAATCTGACAGCGAAACATGGGCTATAGCAAGAGAAAGAGCATAAAACAATATCTGTGGATATGGGTTTGACCCGTGTAGCTTCAGAAATAGTATGGATGCGCACCCTGAGTAATATACAGGTAGTGAAGTGAAGGTCAGATATCCTTTTGCTGGCCGGGCCTGCCTCACATAAATTTGAAAAGATCATAATCACCCGAGCATATCCACGGTTGCAAGTATACCATTGGTTGCCGAAAAATGGCAATATGCCAGTCAATATGGGTCAGTACAGGCCAGTATGGTTAGTACGGGATCAGCCCATGCATCAGAAAGAACTGAGCGATTTATACTGCAAAACACTTTTCATGCGTATCGGGAGCCAATTTTCGTATTGCTTGTACGCCGTGAAGCGGCCTCCCAGGCCGTAGGAGGGTGTCAGCCTAGCTCCCAAGCAGGCTGGTACCCTTGTATTTCCCAGAATCACATGCTATACTCCTAAACGGCAGTGAGTTGTGAAGCCGCTCTACAGGCCCAACAATAACCCGTTGGGGATGGGAAGCGACGTGTGTTGATCGTTGTAAGGAGGATATACCATGGCCACAACTAAAAGCGAGGCGACCATCGTTGGTCGGCAGGAACTAACCAAGCGCATAGCCGCGCAGGCAGATCTCACGCAGAAGAAGGCTGGCGAGGTTCTGGAGGCGCTTCTGGACGGAATCCGCGAAGAACTCCAGAGCGGTCATGAAGTCCGTCTGGTCGGGTTTGGCTCGTTCAAGGTCAGAAGAAGTGCAGCTCGCAAAGGGGTAAACCCGCGCAACCGCCAGCAAATCGAAGTCCCTGCGAAAGATCGTGTGCGCTTCTCTCCCGGCAAAGAATTGTCAGAAGCCGTTGTCAAATAATTATTCGTAGTGTGTTTTTTTTGAACTCGCTGCCATTATCTACCTGTATACCTCTCTTGAGAGATAAAGAGATTGTGTGATGAACGCAGGCCGCCCGGCTGGTTTCGCGTATGCCACACAATCTCTTTGTGCGTCTAGTACTTTTTGGGGGTGGCCTGAAGCTCTCAGTAAGTGTATTCTGTACTCTAATTCCGGTATCTGTTAGCTGGCTACCAGGACTCTTACAATCTGGCTCAGAGATGGGGTAAAATAGGAATATTGACAAGTCACGACGCTGTGCAAAGGGAATGCCTCGCTGTTACAATGCGGTACGCCGGGCGGATACCAGAACACCACACAGAACGACAAGAACACAGAACACAGGACAGAAGAAAGAGGGGCCTATGGCGATTAGCAATGCAACGCTAGCGGGACTTACCCGAGCCCAGTTACTTGAGATGCACTACAAAATGGCGCTCCTGCGTCGTTTTGAGGAAAAGAGTGCAGAGGAATACACACGCGGTAAAATAGGTGGCTTTATGCACCTGTATATCGGCCAGGAGGCGGTAGGTGTGGGGTGCATTACCCCGCTGCGCCAGGACGATAAGGTGCTGGCCAGTTACCGCGAGCATGGACATGCTTTATTAAAGGGCATGACACCCAATGAGGTGATGGCTGAACTCTTTGGAAGGATTACCGGATGTAGCAAGGGTAAGGGCGGGTCTATGCACATGTGGAGCAACGAGGTTGGGATGCTGGGGGGAAATGGGATTGTTGCCGCGCAATTGCCAATCGCCACCGGCGTTGCTCTGGCCGCGCAATACCGGGGACTCGATGAGATTGTGATGTGCTTTTTCGGCGACGGCGCGGTTGATGAGGGCGCGTTCCATGAATCATTGAATCTGGCTTCACTCTGGAAACTCCCCGTCATTTTTGTCTGCGAGAATAACCAGTATTCTATGGGGATGGCGGTGGAAAAGGCCTGGGCGGTGGATTCGCTGCTGCCGCGCGCGGCGGCCCATAATGTGCC
This sequence comes from Ktedonobacteraceae bacterium, assembly GCA_035546055.1. Lineage (GTDB taxonomy): Bacteria > Chloroflexota > Ktedonobacteria > Ktedonobacterales > Ktedonobacteraceae > Paraktedonobacter. The sequence goes on along the minus strand of DASZXF010001140.1, from coordinate 5,038 downwards.
CGCCGAGCAGGTCGATGGGATGGATGTGATCAAGGTGTACGAAGCTGCCCTGCGCGCGATTGAGCACGCTCGCGGCGGTAAGGGACCGGTCTTGCTGGAGGTGAAGACCTACCGCTTCCGTGGACATTCGATGACCGATCCTACGTATTATCGCACGCGTGAGGAGGCCGAAGAGTGGCGCACCACGCGCGATCCGATTGGCATTTTCGAGAAGCATCTGCTGGAGGCAGGTCAGGCTACCCAGGCGGAATTTGACGAAAATGACGCGAAGGCGACTCAGGTGGCGGAAGAGGCCGCCGAGTTCGCTGATAACAGCGCTTTCCCTGAGCCGGAAGAACTCTACACCGAGATTATGGTCGATGATTCCGCTGCTCTCTCCTATAGATACGAGAGGTAATAGAGTAATCATGCGTACAGTTACGTTCCGCGATGCGTTGCGTGAGGCTATTCGCGAAGAGATGGCACGCGACGAACGCGTTTTTATCATGGGCGAGGATATCGCTGGCTATGGCGGCACCTACGCCGTGACCAAGGGGTTGATTGAGGAGTTCGGGGAGAAGCGGGTGCGCGATACCCCGCTGGCCGAGGAGATCATTACCGGCGCCGGCATTGGCGCGGCTCTCAATGGTCTGCGCCCGATTGTGGAGATTATGACTATCAACTTTAGTCTGCTGGCCAGCGACCAGATTATCAATAGCGCGGCCAAGATGCACTATATGTTTGGTGGTCAGCCTGCGGTGCCGATTGTCTTCCGCATGACGGTTGGCGGTGGCGCGCAGCGCGGTGCGCAGCATTCGCAGATGCTGGAATCGTTCTATGCCCATATCCCCGGTCTGAAGGTGGCGATTCCGGCCACTCCCTACGACGCCAAAGGTATGTTGAAGTCGGCGATTCGCGACCCCAATCCTGTCCTTTTCTTTGAGCATGAGTTGCTGTACAACGTCAAGGGCGAGATTCCTGACGAAGGCGAAGAATATACCCTCCCCCTGGATCGCGGCGATATCAAGCGCGAGGGGCGGCACGTGACGATTATTTCTTTTTCGCGTATGGTTCACGTCTGCTTGCAGGCGGCGGAAGATCTGGCGAAAGAAGGGATTGAGGCCGAGGTGATCGATCTGCGCAGCGTGCGCCCGGTTGATATCGACCTGATTCTGGACTCGCTGAAGAAGACCAATCGCGTGATTGTGGCCGAGGAAGGCTGGAAGTACTACGGAACCGGCCAGGGTCTGTCCGCGCTGATTTATGAGCATGGTTTTGACTATCTGGACGCGCCCATTCAGCATATCGCGGGCGCTGATGTGCCCATGCCGTACTCGAAGCCGCTGGAGCGCCTGGCGATTCCCCGAAAAGATGATGTCATTAACGCGGCGCGGAAGATTGTTCCGGCAGCCCTGGTGCGTGGATAGGAGGCAGCCGGTCATGAAGACAGTTGAAATGCCCAAAATGGGCGATACGATGGAAGAAGGCAAGATCCTTCACTGGATCAAGCGTGAAGGCGATGAAGTAAAGAAAGGCGAGTCGCTGGCCGAAGTGGAGACTGATAAGGTCAACATCGAAATCGAGGCCTTCGCCAGTGGCACCCTGCGCAAAATCCTCATCGCCGAGGGCGAGTCGGCGCCTATTGGTGCCCCCATCGCCTATATCGGAGCCGCCGATGAGCCGCTGCCCGGCGGGGCCGCCGGCAATGGTAACGGCAAGGCCGCGAACGGACGGGGCAAAAAAGCTCAGGAGAAGGCCGCCGCCGCGCCAGCCGCACCAGCACCCGCTGCACCTCCGGCTGTGACGCTGACCGTCGCCGCGCCAGCGCCAGCGGGACGGGTCTTTATCTCGCCTCTGGCGCGCAGACTGGCCGAGGAGCACAATATCGATTACCGCCAGTTGCGGGGCACCGGTCCCAACGGACGCATCATCAAGCTGGATATTGAGGCCGCGCTGAAACAGGCCGCCCCGGTTGCCACAGCGCCGGTCTTTACCATGGAGCCGCAGCCGGCGAGCATTGATGCCGGCGAGGTGGTCGAGGTTCCGCTGACGGCTATGCGCCGCACTATCGCCAGACGCCTGACTCAGCACATGCAGAACGCGCCCCATTTCTATGTGACCAGCGTCATCGACACTGGCAAACTGGGCGAACTGCGCGCGCAGATCAATGCTTACGCCGCGAACGATCCCAATCCGGTCAGAGTCAGCATCAACGATCTGATTCTCAAGGCCGTGGCCATCGCCCTGGTGCGTATGCCGCAGGTGAATGTCTCGTTTGCCGAGGATAAACTGATCCAGAAGAAGCAGGTTCACCTGGGCGTCGCGGTAGCGCTGGAGCAGGGCTTGATTGTGCCTGTCCTGCATAACGCCGATAAGCTGGGCATTCTGGACATCGCGCGTGAAGCCAGGCGCCTGGCTGAAGCGGCCCGTAGCAACAGGCTCAAACCGGAAGATCTGAGCGGCGGCACCTTTACGGTCAGCAACCTGGGCGGCTTCGGTGTGGATAGCTTCACGGCTATCATCAATCCGCCCGAATCGGCCATTCTGGCGGTCGGCACCATCACGCCCACGCCAGTCGTTGTCGATGGGCAGGTAGTGGTGCGCGACCGCATGAAGGTCACGCTCTCGTCGGATCATCGTGCCCTGGATGGCGCGGTATCCGCGCGTTTCTTGCAGGAGGTCAGGCGCCTGCTGGAGGAGCCTTTTGGCCTGTTGTTGTAACCCGGCGCGCTGCGCATGAAGACGTGCGCCGGTCAGGGAGAGGAGGAGCCAATGTTTCTACGGACAATCAATGGGGTGGAGTTGAGATTGCACGAAGGGGATATCACCCGCGTGCAGGCGGAAGTGATTGTAAACGCGGCGAACTCGGCCCTGGCTGGCGGCGGCGGCGTCGATGGAGCTATCCATCGAGCCGCCGGACCGGGCATCATGGCGGAATGCCGCAAACTCGGCGGTTGCCCCACCGGTAGCGCCCGCGTAACCAGCGCCGGCAATCTACCGGCGAAGTATATCTACCACGCTGTTGGTCCCATCTACCACGGCTCGTCTGAGGATGAGCAACTTCTACGCAGCGCATATGAGACCTGTCTTGACCTGGCCAGACAGCATCAGGTGCAGAGCATCGTCTTCCCCTCGCTCAGCACCGGCGCCTACGGCTATCCCCTGACTCTGGCCGCGCCCATCGCGCTCACCACGGTCATTCAACACCTGCAACAACCAGGAAGCCTGCGCCAGGTCACCTTTGCCCTTTTCGGGAGCCGCGCTTACACGGTCTTTGCCGAAACATTAAACAGGCTTTTGCCAGAAGAGAGTCAGACGAAATAGTGGCGCGCCTGCAGCTTACAGCACCATACCCTTTTTCTCAAACTGACCGCGCAGCAGCGCGATTTCGCCATAATGGGTGAAGATGTGGGTGATACAGGTCTGCCCGATGGCCAGGATGGCGGGGATTTCTCCGAGCGGCTTGACTGTGACCATGCGGGCTGAGAGCGCTGCGCCTCCATCGGTAATGCCGGCCAGGAAGGTTTCGTACTCGCGCCAGACCGTCTCAACGTAGGTCATGAATAGCTCTGGATCGTCAATCTGCAAGGCCTGCGCGTCCTCGGTGTTCATGCCGGTGCCCTGGACGCGTGTGGGTAAATGCAGGCGCTCCGCCCAGTTGCCCTCATTCCAGATGGGGGCGCGACCCTGCAAAATAAAGCGCAGGATGTTATCTTCTGTGCGTACCGCGTGCCAGAAGAGAAAGGCGATACTGTTGCCGTTGCCTGCGGGTACTGTATTCCACTCCTGCGTGGTTAAATCCTTGACTGCTTCGCGCATCCACTGGTGCAGGCGTTTCTGCTCATGGCGAAAAAAGTCGATGATGTCCATCCATTGTCCTCCTTTGGATTGGTTGTAGCACAGTCTCTGAGTATCCTATCACATTCCCTTACGACTTCGCAGAAGCCTGCACAGCAGACAGGCATACGCGGCAGCGTCTTCTGCCTCCATGAGAAGCTCAAGGCATCCGTTTGCAACCTGGCACCAGAGCAGTTCGTATAATCAACGGCGTTTCCTGAGTGATGTGCCTGCGCCTCTCAAGGGGCGTTCCATGATAATGCAAGTTTTCAAGTTTGTAAACGATACATCTGACGCGTTGAGAAAAAGGCTCATAAGAAAGGGCTGATTCGTTATGGCAAGCAAAGTCAATGCCGCCGGTTTTTCTCTACCGGCTACCGATGAAAAGGCACTGACAACAAGCAGCCTGCGTTTTGATTGGCTGATGGTCGTTGTCTCCGTCTGGTGGTTGGGCGGCCTCTTTATTGATGGCTGGGCGCATAGCAACATTCCCCAGTTGGAGACCTTCTTTACTCCCTGGCACGCTGTTTTCTATTCCGGGTACCTGGCGGTGGGTCTGACACTGGTCGTCAGGATTTTCCAGAATCTGCGCCGGCTGGCTCTCCAGACCGAGGGCAAAGCCCCTTCGTGGATTGCCCTGGTCAGAGAGAGTCTGACTGGTAAGCGCTGGCTCAAGGCGGTACCGACTGGCTATGAGCTGACCCTGCTGGGACTGGTGATTTTTGGCATCTGTGGCATAGGCGATATGACCTGGCACATTGTTTTTGGTATTGAGCGCAGCACCGAGGCGCTTTTAAGCCCCACGCACCTGGGCCTGGCCGTGGGTATTGGCATGGCTGTGAGCGGTCCCCTGCGCGCGGCCTGGAGACGTACTGGCGGCCTGGTCGCCTGGCGCCAGCTTGGTCCCGCCATTTTCTCGCTGACCTTTACCTTCTGTCTGCTGACCTTTTTCACTGAATATGCCTCGCCGCTCATTCTGCCTATGCCCATCATGAGTGATCGTGGTTCTCCCTCATCTGGCATTACTTTTATTCTGCTCAGTACTGCCTTGACCATGGGCTTTATCCTGCTGGCCGTCAGACGCTGGCATATGCCCTTCGGAGCTTTCACCTTCATGCTGGGAGTCAATGGATTGTTGATGACCGTGTTTTTCCCGCGCGCCCTGCTCATCTCGTTCCCCACGGCTCTCCTGGGCGGCCTCGCGGCGGATATCGTCTATCGC
>DASZXF010001139.1:0-2775 GCA_035546055.1 Ktedonobacteraceae bacterium | reverse complement strand
TTCCTTGGGAAAAAACAGCACAGGAGGACGTGAAACAGGGTCTTGGTTTTGTCGATGGGAAGCAGCAGCAGACGCGGCAGGGGAGGCGCACGCATGGTGGGGCCGCCGAGGGACAGCTGGTCCCTCATGGCTGCGTATAGTAGCGCAGCAGCACCTGCTCGACGGGGACTGTTGGCAAGGTGAGCCAGGGCTGCTGCTGCATCCACATCTGTCGAGGGGTCCAGGCCGAGTCGATGCGCGACAGACGATGAAGGGCGTCCACCAGCGTCGTTTGGGTCAGGCCCACACTTCGGCCAGGTTGCTGCTGGCGGTAGAGCACCTGGGTCAGGGGAACACGCGTCATACCAGGATTCTGGTTCAATAACAGCGCCAGCACCACGAGTGCTGGGATCTCCTCAGCATGGGGCGTGTAGTGATACCGGGGCATCTGCCGTCCGGTGCTGCCCCTTCCATCTGTTCCTGGGGGCAGACACCGAAGCATATGGAGACGGCGAAACGGAGAGGTGAGCACGGATGGCTCAGGGGTCATCTGTGGAGACTGAGGCGCTTCCGCGTAGAGACGAAACAGGCATTCCATATCTTTGCGAAGCTGTTCCGGGTCGATCCGCTGGTGCGGCGCATCCTTGATGGCCCACGAGCGCAATGCTTCCAGACACGCTTCTTTCGTGAATGCCGTCTTTCCCACAAAACACTGGAAGAACCAGTAAAAGGTGGGCGCCAGCAGGAGATTCTGGGCCAGATGGGCATGGAGCAGCCAGAGGCTTCCGGTGCGCTCCAGATACGGATCATACTGCGCCAGCAGCGCCCCCAGCGGCGTGAGCGTGGGCACCTTCTGCCCCCGCCTCGTGCTTGAGCGCGCCTCGATCATCAGCCCCGTCGCGCGGAGCCAGTAGCGCATGGACTGGACCATGCCTGGCCCCAGACCAAAACGGTCACTGGCGTCGGGAAAGGCAAACAGGCGTGCCCGCGCTGACGGGTGTGCCGCGTGCGCCAGGGCCAGCAGTCCCTTGCTGATCCACTGCTCACGCAGATCATAGCCCTGGTGCCGCCCGAACAGGAGGCGGGGAAACGCCCCCGTTTCCTCATGATTGGTGAACATGGTCATGATGGTGATGTCCTTTCTGGGGGTGAGGAAGCCAGGGCCGCGAGCAAGCGTTCGTCGTGCTGCGCGGTGATGGCGCGATCAGCGATGGCTTCCCCACAGATCTGCTGTTTGAAGCATCCCCAGGCGCGTTGCAGTTCCTCGACCTCCCCCTGGAGCCGGAAGTGCATTCGCCAGCGGTGCTTGAGGGAGCGAATGAGCGCCAGATCAACCGGGGGCAGGTCCCGCGCAGGGGCGGGCTGCGTCCGCGCCAGCGCGGCGGTGCGCAGCAGTTCCTCTTCTTCTGCCTCCAGGCGGGCCACCAGCGCGGTGGCCTCCTGTTCGGTGAGCTGATCATCGGCTGGCACTGGCGCTCCCAGGCGCGCGCACAGGTGCGCCATCCGTTCGCGCAGGGCCAGCGGGAGGGACGACCCTGCCTGTGACGGAGCGGGAGGGGCCAGCACGGTGCGAAGCACGGAGAGGTCGTCTCCCAGTTCGGCATCCCCGACCGTATACGTCGTTTCCCCCACCTGGAGCAACACCCGCACGATCAACCGGGCGTCCAGGGCATCGTTCGCGCTCGTGGTCATTCTTGCCCTCCTTGCAGCCAGAGGTGCTGCAACCCGCGCGCCAGGGGTTCACATGCCAGCGGACTCCAGGTCAACCAATCGGCCAGGAACATCTGCCAGGCGCCTTCCAGCGCACGCTGCTCCATCGTGGGATGCTCGGCAAACAAGACCCAGAGATCACGCGTCGGCGGCCCCTCAAGGGGAGCATCTTCGTAGGCGCGTTCGACGCGATAGACCCGAGGAGAGCCGATGGCCAGCCGATAGCCATCTCCATAGGCCCAGGCCGAGAGGCGCACGGCGGCCTGGGGATGCGTCTCGATCAACCAGCCATTCCAGACGCGAATTAGCACCGCCAGGTCTGTTTCCTCCGCCACCTCCTGAAACCAGGATGGCCTCGCGCTGATCGAGATGGTATCATGCGGCCAGCCTGCCGCGCGGGAGAGTGCGGCACGCAGAATCTGCGCGGATCGCGAGACGCTCGAAACCGCGAGATCGCCAAAGGAGGGGCGTGCTCCCGGCGGACGGGAACCCGCCACGGCCCACCGTTCCCGCAACCGCGAGCGGTCAAAGCGCACCAGCGCCTCATTGACCTCCGGGGTGGCGCTGGTTCCTGCGAGCGCCTCGAAAAAGCGCTCCTGCGTGTCGAGCGCGGGGAGTTCGCTCCAGCGGGCGCAGAGCGCGGTATACGCCATGCGGGCGGCCCAGGGTGAGCGATGGCCTGCCAGGTCGGCGGCCAGGTGATGGCCAGAGGCGAGTTCTGTGCTGCGGGTGAGCATCTGCGTGACATCGGCGTCCGTGAACACCGACGCATAGCCCCATTGCTGCGCCAGACGGTGGCCTTCCTCAATTGCTTGCCGGACTTCTTCCCACTCCTGGGCAATCGTCTGCGGCGCGGGAAGGCGCAATTTGACGCTGGCGATCAGCACCAGCAGCGTGCGGAGGACCTCCCGTTGTCCTTCGTCGCCCTGGCTGGCTTCGTAATGACAGCAGAGGTCGCCGGTGTCGCGGTCATAGGTGCCCAGACTCCCGGCGGACAGGGGGCGAGACACGATGTAGAGCGTGCCCACCGGAATCCCGGCGGCGCGGGCCTGTTCCATCAACCTGGCACACGCCGGAGGAATCTGG
>DASZXF010001138.1:0-7931 GCA_035546055.1 Ktedonobacteraceae bacterium | reverse complement strand
GTGTACGACCAGTCTCACCGCTGAGGCGGGCAAATATCATCCACCCCGGATTTTTTTGAGCGCGGCACCGGTGCCGCGCTCAAAAAAATCCGGGGTGGATGATATTTGCCCGCCTCAGCGGTGAGACTGGTCGTACACCTGGATGTATCGCTTGCACTGACACCAGGCGTAGATCGAGTCCTGCATTCTGCCGGTGATCTGGCATTCGCGCTGGCAATCGGGACAGACAAGCGTTGCGTATGCCTGGGAAGACTGGCCGGCGTGCGCTTCAGCGTTATCCGCAGATGTGCCGGGCGCGAACTGCGAGGCCACTTCGTAGAGCGCCGGACGGCCCTTGCCCACGGTCAGAGATTGCAAAATCTCTTTATTTCTGACTCGTGCCTCATTCAAAGCCGCTTCATTTTCCCAATGAGCAATATTAATGAACTGGAAGGATGAGTCGGACTTCAGGCTTTTATGCAATTGAGCGTCAATGAAACCCGGCTCTTTCCTCAGTGCTTCTGAACTGCGTTCCCACCAGCTCAGAAATTCGTCCTCCCTGCCAGCCTGGACCTCAAATGTATTGATCAGGACCACAGAAAATGTCATACGTTATCACCCTCCTTGTGCTGTGTTACCAGTGAAAGCGTGTCCGAAGCAGCCGGCGGATCAAATTCCAGCGGTAGCGCCACCAGTCCGCGCAGGAGGAAATTCGGGCGCCATTGCACGGACTGCGAGGCCAGTCTGAGATTTGGCAGACGGCGGAAGAGGGTTGGGAAGATAACCTGCAACTCAATGCGCGCCAGAGGACCGCCCAGGCAGTAATGGATGCCATGGCCGAAAGTCATGATCTGCTCTTTCTTGGGCCGCTCAACGTCCAGCAGATGCGGACAGCTAAAATGCTGCTCGTCGAAGTTCGCTGCCGCTAACATCGCAAAGACGCGCTGGCCCTTGCGGATAAGAGTGCCGCGCAGCTCGATATCTTCGAGGGCGATTCTTGGTCGCATCTGTCCCGGCGCGCTATAGCGCAGCAGTTCTTCGACGGCCAGGGGCAGAATATCAGGCCTGGTTTTCACCAGTTCTAGCTGAGCGGGATTCTGCAATAAGGCCAGCATTCCGCTACAGATGGCGTTGGCCGTGGTCTCGTGGGCCGCGAAGACCAGTTGAGAACAGAGCACAAAGATCTCTTTCTCGCTGAGTTCCCCGCGCTTTTCAGCCTCGGTCATGATGCTGATCACATCCTCCTGTGGCTGGAGCCGGCGGGCAGCGATGGTTGGCCTGATGAGTTCTTCTGTCTCCAGCAGATTCGCGGCAAAGCGCAGGAGATGCTCGGAGGCAGGATAAGGCGTAGAGTTTACCTTGATGATTAAGCTGGAAGCTTCGTTGAAAAGTTTGATGGCCTGCCGATGGCTTTCAGACGGCAGTCCCAGCAAGGCAAAGATTACCCGGAACAGGAGTGGAAACGCGAACTGGTTCAGCAGCTCGATCTGGCCAGTGGGCAGCACCTCGTCCACAATGGCGTCCGCGAACTCCTGAACGCGCGTCCTCATATTCTCAAGGCGCCGGGTAGTAAACGCCTTGCCAAGAATGCTGCGCTGACGCGTCTGCTGTGGAGGGTCCATATTCAGCAGGGATTGTTCGACATAGGGGCGAATGATGTCCACCGCCGCCAATTCCTCCGCGTTCAACGGGCGTTTGAACAGATAGCCAAAGGGCGAGGCGGCTGAGAGACGCGTGTCCTGGAGGAGCGCGCGTACATCTTCATAGGTCGAAACCATCCAGGCGTTGAGATGAGGATTCCAATGGACCGGCTCGTTGGTCTGTAAGGTGTGAAAAACCGGGCAAGGATTGGCGAGAAACTCTGGCCGTAGCAAGTTGTCAAGATCCTCGGTGATCGGATGGGTCATGCTCATAAGCGTACTCCTGGGATATACTAGCGCCAGTCTACAAGTCGAGTCTGTCAGGCTATAACTGCGGCTGCCGGGGCAGAAGCATCGTTGGCGACGACGAAGACCGTGTTAAAGATCTTGACTCCCTGTCCCTGCCAGTACTGCTGCATAGATCCAACCTGTTCCTCGTGAATCGGTGCGCGCTGCCAGGAGGCCCACGCATCCTTGCTTTCCCATATACTCATCATGATGTAGGCGGCAGGATCGGCGCTATCGCTAATCAGTTCGTCGCGCAGGATGCCCGGCGTGCTGCTGACGACAGTGCGGCTGACCTTTTCAAAAGCCGCCTCGAAAGCTGCTTTGTCCTCCAGACGATGGAGCCTGCCAAAGACCAGGACATATGTTGCCATGTGTGTAGCCTCCTTAAACGTTCCAGGTACTGCTGTTCTCCTTACTGGACGATCACAGTGAGATTCATTCCAGGGTGGACAAGGCAGTAGATGTGATAAGTTCCTGTTGTGACAAAAGGTCCGATGGTGATACTGCCGCTGCTGATCTGGACATTATTCAGTTGTGGGGCGCCCGGCTCGTTCGCGTGCTGCGGTGAGCCATTTTGCCAGGAACCATTGGCGAGAATGTGGACCGCGCTGACATCATCGACCAGCAGGAGCTTTGAACCTTTAGGGATTGTGACCGTCGTCTGGATAAAGCTGGCCGCGCTCATATGAACGGTAGGCACGCCGTTGGTATAGGTGGTTCCGGCGCCAGAGGCGGCTGGCTGTCCAAGCGCGCCGATCAGCAGCGCGCCAATGGCCATGCCTGTGACCAGGCTGACAGCGGAAGGCAGCCAGCGAGGACGCGCAATGGGCTGGCGGCGATAATCCTCCGCCACCGCGCCAAGGTTCGTGCCGAACGCGAGAAGCTGAACGCCGATGATAATCACCACACCGAAGAAATGTCCGAAGCCTCCCTGCGGATCAGTTTTGGGATTAGCCAGGCTTTCCAGCACAAAAGGCTCGGTGAGAACCAGGTAGAGAACGACGGCGCCCAGGATCAGGCTGATCACCGACGCCCAGAGCGCGCGTTGGCGGATAACCAGCGTGGAGGCCAGCAGTATCACCGTGGTCAGGAGGATGGTCAGGTTATTGGGATAGCCCGCCGTCAGCGTTACGGTGATAGAAACCCCCGCGCACAGCACAGTGTTTACCAGGTAGTTCCAGAAAGCGAATCTCCTGAGAACCGACGCTTTGGAGCGCGAAGACGCGGGCCTGGCCTCTGGCGTGGGAGGCGGCTCCTGCCCCGCATCATCTCTCTCAAGGATCTCTTCTGTTTGTTTGCTCATACTCCTACTCCTTTTCTTGACATACAGGTTTTCTTTTCATCTGGAACCCTGTGAGCCAGTATTCCTTCAGATTCGCGGTTCTATCAACCTGGAAAACCTTTTTTAGAACGCCCGCTGTGATCGTTGTTCACTCAAGGCCAAAAGCGTCGGCCAGCCCTCCCGCATACGGGTTATACGCCCGTTTCAGATTGGCAAGGTAGGTTCCGGTTGTCGCGCGGTTCGCGTGATCCAGGCAATTCTGGATAGTCTCTATCTGCGCTCCCAACTGGTCCATGGTCAGGGCAAAGGTATCGCGCAGGCGCTGAAACTGGGAAATGCCCAGGTGGGTAGCGCAGATATCAGCAATGGTCTGTTGTCCTATGGCCTGGCCAGCAGTGCGATCACTGAAAGAGACCCAGATGGGCGCCTGGAGATCCAGGGAGGCCAGATCTTGCCCATACACGGTCTGTAGATACGTCAGAAGTACCTGCGAGAGACGGCTATCGAGCTGATCGCACAGCACTCTTTTGCTTCTTCCGCCCTGGAAGACCAGGGTCACGTGTTCGCCATCGAACGAGAGATTGCCCCAGGTCAGGCCAGCCAGTTCACGGGCGCTCCGGCCTGTATTCAAAGCTACCTGGAGCAACGCATAATCGCGTTGTCCGCGCACAGTCGAGCGATCAATCGCTCTCAGCCGCACAGCCACTTGCCGCGCATCCAATGGGCGAACACTCGCGTATTTATCTACGCTCACCCGGCGCAGCCGTTCTACTGGATTGGAGCCATCGGCATCCGCGTGTTTGCCCACCCAGGCATAAAAGCTGCGTAGCGCCGCGATGCGCTGGTTATATGTGGAGTGAGCGACATGACCCTGACGCCTGCTCGCGGCTGTCCGCAGGCCGACCCACGTCTGAATGTGCGGAGTCAGTTGACTGGCCGGACTCCGCACATTCAGCCCCCGGGCTTGCAGATACAGGCCAAATGAAACCAGAATTTTCCGATAAATAGCGGCGGTCGTTTCCCCAGAACCTGGCGGGTAGCTCTGCTGCAACCACGCCTCTATCGCGCTTTCAGAAGCGCTGTCCAGCTCTCCAGAAGAGAAACGGGCGTGGTTGTATGGTCCTGCTTCAAGTCCCTCAGACGTTTCTACGAAAGTCCTTGCAATCATCGTTTGCTCCTTACTCTGCTTTCATTTCAGTGACCTCCACGCTACAGAGCGGCCTGTGCGCTTTCGCACCGTGGACCCGATTGATGTTTCCTCCCCACCGTCCTCCTCTTTTCATACTCTGCCAGAGTATAGCTTTTCCATCTTCGGGGAATCTTCGCAGTTGTTTCGCACAACTCGCGAGCATTTTTCGCAGCAGCGAAGAAAGCGCAGAAAGAATCCATAGGGGGAATCCCTCCCGGCTGGGAGGGAAGATCAGGTCATGCTATGCCGCCTTCCTTCGCTATACTTGACTTAACACAACAAGGAGGCAGGAATCGTGAAGCTACAGCATGGCAAACCCTTACCGGGCGAGAAAGATCTGTTTCATCCACGCGAACATGAACATCTCTCACCGTACCGCAGTTACTTCTTTGGCCGCTTTCGCGTCTTTCACCAGGAGCGTTCCCTGGGCGAGTCGTTCCGTCGCCGCAATAAAGCCGGGATGTTGCTCAAGTGGTTTCTGCTGAATCCAGGCCAGCCAGGTTCAGTCGATGAATTTATCGATCTGTTCTGGTCTGAAGTCGCTCCTCAGACGGCTTTAGGGAATTTTCATGTAACCATGCATTATCTGAGACGTATGCTTGAGCCTGGCTTGAAAGAGCGCCAGAAATCCGCTTTTATTCATCGCGAGCCCAATAATTTCTACTGGTTTGAGAGCAATGATGCCTGGTGGACAGATATCAGTTGCGTCCAGAACGCCTTTGAGCGGGCCAGGAAATATGAAGCTCTGGGAGAAGAGGCCAGGGCCACCTTTTATTATCGCCAGGTGGCCAGCTATGGCAATGCAGGTTTTCTGCCAGAGGATAGTGCGGCGGACTGGCTGCTCCCCTATCGCCAGCATTACACCCATATCTATTCTCAGACGCTGCTGCGTCTGATTCAACTGTATACGCGGAGAGAGGATCTGGAAGAGGTGCTGGAATACGCGTATCAGTTTTTGCGCCTTGACCCTTGCAACGAGGTAGCGATCAAAGCCATTGTGAATGTCTATCTCCAGCGTGGAAATATCTTTCTGGCTCAGCGTCTCCTGGGTGCCTTCTGGGACTCGTATGAGCGCGAGCTGGGCTTCTACCCTGGCAAAGAATTTTCCGCCTTACGCGAACGCGTTTTTGCCGCCAACAACTGACAGCCCTGAACGATCCGCTCGCAGCAGTAGACACCAGCGCTTCTTACCGGTTATAATCCCAGGTATCGTAACTGGTAAGTAATTGCTTTCTTCTGCTCGAAAAAAGCTCGTATCAAGGAGAATGTTTGTTGGATACGAAACGTCTCATACGCCTCAGCGCCCTCACGGGTCTTGTTGGGGCTCTCATCCTGGGAAGTTCATTCGCGATCAATCCGGGACCGCCCCAGGGGATCACGACGGCGCAAGTCATGGTGTGGGGTCAGCACAATGTAACCGGTATCTTACTGGGTACCTGGACTCAGGCTACCGGCACGCTGCTGATCGTGTTGTTCTTCCTCGGTCTGGTCTGGCTCAGTCAAGGACTCTCCCGGATAACTGGCTGGTTGACCCTGCTTGCCAGCGGCTGCGTCTTGCTGATTAGCCTCGTTGAGTGCAGCGGGTACCTGGCCGCCGTCTATAGTGGTCAGAGCCACGATCTCGCCAGCCTGGCCACCAGCCTGATCATTATCAAGGCGGATCAGCATCTCTACTTTCTCAGTCTCCCCGTCTTTCTCCCCCTGAGCCTGCTCCTCTGGAACTCTTCCTTGCTGCCGCGCCTCTTCTGTTATCTCGCCCTGGTCCTGGGCGTGGCGTTCATCCTCTGGGGCTTTGCCGGCCTCTTTCTCGACTGGCTGATTATGGTGGCTATCCTCCCGGGTCTGATGGCAGCCTGGGTCGTCGCGGCCACCCTCACCCTGCTGATACGCCACAGACGATGACCCGTTCACTTTCTTAATGAGGGGTTGGGTCAGAAGGAGGCTACAATGGATAACCCGGTCAGTTCTTCTCGGCAGTTCAAGCGCTTTCTCCATGCGTTTTTTGCTCCCCTGACGTTCGCCCAGTGGCGCGACGGCTCTTTCGATATCCGCGCCCTTTCTCATCTTTCCGCTGAGGAGAAACGCCTGGCGGAAGACATGTTACTCCAGCACCTCGAACAGGGAAGTCCTGATCCTCGCGTGGTGGCCGGTCTCCGTGAACTGCATTCGCAACGAGCTATTCCGGCCCTCGCGCAACGCGTGCAGGCATTACGCGGAGAACGAGGAGTTCTTGAACCTGCCCTGGCCCTGTGGCAGCTTGCCCATGCCCCGGAGGCTGTATCGGCACTCATCGAGGCGCTCGCCGGCTTGCCTGACTTCCTGGGGCGCATGGATGCGGCAATCAGCTTGCGATCCTGTCGCTGTCAGCCGGCGGCGCAGGCATTACAACAGGCGCTCGCGGATGAAGCACCCCTGGTTCGCTATCATGCCACTAACTCGCTCCTGATCATCTACGCTCCCTGGAGGGAACATCGGGAAAGCCATCCTCTGGCAAACCAGATCATGTCGGACGATCCTCAACTGCAAGCAACGGCCCGGACGCGCATTCTGGCTCTCATCAAAAAACGACCTCTCCCCTGGAGTGAAGAGGAAAACGAGAGCAGCTAGAACACTCATGAGAGACGCAAAATTGAGCCCAGCTTCTTAGGCGGCGGCGCTTTGATGACGGCGGTCATTCTTGCGCTGGCGATCACTGGTTCTTACCGTATCACCGGCATTCAGCCATTCGCCGCTGTCCAGCTCGCATTTCTCATGGTGGCCCTGTATCTGCTCGCACTGCTTTTCAGACGTAACAAAAAGATTGGTTTCCTTCACTATGTGCTCTTCGTTTGCCTGCTCTTCGGTTTCCTTCCTGCTGCCGTTTCTCTTTTGATATTGATAGCAGGAGCGGTGCAAGAGGAACTGATCTTTCGTGGCATGATCTTTCGCAAACTGGAACGCTCCTTCGGCTCCTGGATTGCTCTGATTGTCAGCGCAATCCTTTTTGGGGCAATCCACCTGACGAATCCAAATGCCATCCTGGTGAGTGGCATAGCGATTATAGTGACTGCGGGCATCCTCATCGCTGCTATCTACATCCTGACCCGGAGTCTGTGGTGGGCAATAGGTATCCACCCTGGCTGGAACTTTTTTGAAGGCTCAGTCTTCGGCACACAGATCTCCGGGCATGTCCAGTCCGGCTTCTTCTCTTCCATCATCACTGGTCCTGTCGCCAGGAGCGGGGGAAGCTTTGGCCCCGAAGCAGGTCTGGCTGCTATTCTCATCGTCGGCACCATCGGGTTTCTCCTCTGTTTACGCGCTGTGCGCCAGCACCACATGCTTCCACGGAACAGGCGACAGCGTGTCCCAGACGATACTCAGTCGGGGCACATTGATAGACCCGTAAACCTTCAGGCCTCATAGCAGCCAGACGTATAGACATGATAAGTGGGGCTGAGAGGACTCGAACCTCCGACGCACGGTGTGAAGTAGATAGCCAGCGCGCGCAACGATCTGATCACGTGTTTCAGACCCTTCACGTTTCCAACTACCCCTTCCCGAACCGGACGTGCAA
>DASZXF010001137.1:0-2170 GCA_035546055.1 Ktedonobacteraceae bacterium | reverse complement strand
TCTCCCAGGTGGCCACCTCTGGCCAGGGAAAGTGCTGGTTCACCACCGCCACGGCGCGCCCGGCCCAGGCTCGCTGTGCAGGCTCCGGGAGGGAGTCGCGCAGAACGGTTTGCACCAGGCGGTGGAGATCGAGGGTGTGGGAGGCCGGGTGGCGGGTGACGAGGGAATAGCGTTGCAGGGTGGCCAGGGCGGCGTTGGCGGCCAGGGGATCGGTGGCCAGCGGCTGGAGGGTCGCAGGCAGGACAGATGCATCGCCAAAGAGCACCCTTTCGGGAATGGCCTCGGGAGCCAGGAAGGCGCAGAGGCGCAGGAGATCGGCGGCTGTCGGATTGGCTTGCTCGACGCGCTGGAACGAGAGGCTCCAGGTGGTAGCGACGGGTGCGGGATGGTCGGCCATCTGGCCGCCGCGCCGGCGCAGCAGATCGGCGCTGTGGGTGCGGTAGAGATCGAGATAGCCGGGGAGGCCGCAGCCGGTTTCTTCAAGGTAGGCGGCGGCCTGATCGAGGGCGAGCGGCAGCCCATCCATCTCTTGTACCAGGGCGCGGGCGGCGGCCTGATCAGCAGGGGAGGCCTGTTCTGGTGGTTCGTGCGCAGGGAGGATGCCGCTGCGATGCAGAAGAAAGCGGCTGCCTTCGTCTTCATCCAGTCTGGCAAGATCCAGGCGGTGGGCCAGGCGTCCCAGCGCGTGGGCGCGGGTAGTCAAGAGCAGATGGCCGGCCAGACTGGCGGGCAGGAAGGTTTGCACGAGGGCGAGGTCGTCGGCGTTGTCCAGGATCAGGAGGGAGCCCTGATGGGTCTGGAGCCAGCGTTTGACCGCCTGAATCATGAGGGACTGATCCTGCGCGCCTTGCTCCGGTAGATCGAGCAGCGTGGCGATGGCGTTGTAGGAGGCGGTGAGCGTCTCGGCGGTCTCGGCGCTGGCCCAGAGGATAGCGCCGTAGTCGGCACGGTGGCGGTAGGCGTATTCGAGGGCGAGCTGCGTTTTGCCGATGCCGCCCAGACCGCTGATGGCCTGGGCGATGGCCGCTGACTGCCCGGTGTGCAAAAGCGAGGCCAGGGTGCGCAGGTCGTCTTCGCGTCCGGTGAAGAAGGGATTGCGCGGATAGGGCACATGCCAGATGGCCGGCAGGGGAGCAGGAAAGGGGATACTGGCGCGAGCAGGCTGCTGCTGACCAGGATACGGCGCGATGGGCGGGATGGCACGGCCATCGCTCACGCCATCGAATAAGCGAGTCCGGGCCTCCACTTCGGTGAGGCCAATGAGATCGAGCGGGAGCAGAGCGGCCAGCAGACCGGTCAGCGGGCAGTCTTCGACGCGGACGGGGATGAGGCGGCGACCTGCGCCCGTGGGATCGCCGCGAAAGGCACTGGCCCACTGCGGTTGGAGCAGGTCCGCTTGAGGGGTGCGCGAGGAGCAGACAAGCAGGACGCGCTCGCTGGTGGTCAGCGCATCATTGAGCGAGAGCGCCAGGTTATGGCCAGGGCGAATATCCCAGGCTTCGACAAAGACGGTGTAGCCTGCGTCTTCGAGTTGCTGGCCGATCCACGCGGCCCACGGCTGATCACCGGTGGCGGCACTGATGAAAAAGTGGCGCCTGACGGCTGCGACTGGTTGCTGGGCGTCCTGTCCCATGCGTCTCCTCCTGCTCACCCTGGGCTTTCTCTCGATAGGGAGTGCTTCTGTGCCAGAGTATAATCGATTATTCATCGATTGGCAAGGGACACAGGTGGGGAGGATGCGCCGCGCTGACCCTGGCCTGCTGTTCTGACTGCGGCTGTTTTCCCCTGGTTGCTGAGGCGGATCAGGTTGGCCATCGCCGTTTTGTTCGCGTCCTGAACGCCCCTATCATCTGGCCGAATCCTCCACAAAGGTCGTCAGATGGCACGCGCGAAGATGGTCAGATGTCACGCACAAACCTGGTCAGGACTTCCACGGTTTTGGGCCTGAGAAGTCCTATACTCAGAACAGCGAGTCCAGACACGGAAAGAGCAAAAGATGGCACCAGGAACCCCCATGCATGCGGGGGAACGGGAGACCTTCTCGGTGGCCGGTCACGTGATCCAGGTGCATCATGCCCGGACCACGGTGGTGATCGACCAGCATCTGGTCCCCTGTTCTCCCGCCCAATATGCCCTGTTGGTGCTGTTGCTCCAGCACACGGATCGGTGT
>DASZXF010001136.1:0-2068 GCA_035546055.1 Ktedonobacteraceae bacterium | reverse complement strand
CGATGTTGCGGGCTGATCGGGAGACCAACCCGCGCCTGCGCCTGGCCGCATACAGCCGCATCGAGCAACAACTGGTCGATCAAGTGGCCTGGCTGTCCATGAGTCAACGCAATTCCTCAGCCGTGCGCAAACCGTATGTGATTGGTTTGCGGCTCAACGCGCTCGCCCTCACTCCTCCCGACGATTGGGGACACATCTTTATCGCCGCTCACTAGCTGTTTCTCTTGCGTTTCGTGGAAAAAGCGGTCAGTCCGGGCTGTTATGGCCGTTCAGCCTCCTGAATCAGTTCCAGCAGGCGCATAGGGGTGACCACGCGCACATTGCCGTCCAGTTGTTCGACGACGCGCTGGAGGTCGGCGGGACTGATATTCCAGGCGAAGATGTAGATGTTGATGAAGCGCACGCCCCGTCTCATGGCGCTGCGAATCAGGCTCAGGGCGCGCTGAGCATTGAGGGCCAGGCCGAGATTCTGGTAGATGGGCAGGCCTGCGCGCAGCTTCCAGGAGGGGAAAAATCCGCCCGCGCCGCTGAGGATTCCGCGCAAACCGTGCGGCGCAAGCTGCGCGGCAAAGCGCGTTTGCAGCGTGGGATTGAGGAACCTCATACTGAAGCGGCTCAGCCAGGAGCGGCTATCGAGTACCTGCAACAGCGCAGGACTCATAGTCTGAAGCGTTCGCCCGGTCAATTGCAGAAAGGCTTCCTGGTGCTCGCTCGGCCAGTGCGAGGGCAGCATGTACGCGGCTCCACTGGGTCCGGCGATCAGCTCATCCTGCGCGCTCGCGGTGCGGCGGTAGAAATCCGCCAGGCGGGGCATGATCTGCCAGAGCGCCGGGGCGATGGTCCAGCCCAGCGGCAGACTCCCGCGCGCCGGATTGTTCCACAGGTGGAGCAGATGATGCTGGCAATACTGGAGGTTATCCCCATCGCTGATGGTAAACGAGAGATAGGTGGTTCGCCTGTCCAACGGCTCTCGCGCGACCTCTGGAGGCGTGGCCATCATGTCAGCGCCCTCTCCCTCACTGGCGGGCGGTGTCGGTGGAAGTGCGTGCAGGGTAGACCAGACCGCCAGGTTGGTGCAATGATCGCTGGCCAGGGTGAGCAGCGCGGCCTGCGAGGTCAGGCGAATCCCGCTCGGCTCATCGATGAACCAGCCCAGGTGCAGCGCGCCGGGATGAAAGTGCGCCAGGATGCGCTTGAAGAGAGCGCGTTCGCCGGGCCAGATCGCCGCTGGTGCGGGGAGTCTCTGCCGCGTATCCAGCCAGCAGGTAAAGACGCTTCGCGTGACCAGCAGTGAGCGCAGACCGCCGCAGAGGCGCGGATCGAGACCGGCCAGCAGATCGGGCGAGCACTCCGGCAGCACATGCTCAGCGGCCCAGGTATAAGCCTGGAGGCGATTGCGCCAGCCATAAGCGCGCAGATCGGCCAGCACCGGCAGATGATACGGTGCCCCCTGCAACTTTTTCGCCTGCTCTGGAGCCACCACCAGCCCTGAGCGCACTCCCGCCAGCGTCGTTGCCACATTGCGCGTATCCAGCAGATCAGGATCATACATCACCAGGCCCGCCACCTGCTCGCGATGAGTTCGCAGCAAATGCTCCAGCGCCGCCTCCCCGCTCAACGGCGAACGCGTACAGGGCACATCTGTAGCCAGTTGCCGAAGCCAGAAATCATCATCATTATTCTCAAGGCAATAGATTTTCGCCGAATAACGGTTGAGCAGTCCAGTCAACGATGAGATGCTCAACCGCACCTCCGGCGAAGTTGTCCGCAGATCGTAAACCTCCAGGCTGGCCGTGCCAGCCAGCGGCGCCAGCAGTTCCGCGCCCCGCCATAGGGCGGCTGACGTAGTTGTACTCAGGGTCATCTCTCCCAAATCATGCACCTGACTTTGCCAACATATCACTCAAACTGCCATGATTGTAGCACTTTTCCCCCTTCAGTTGTTACATCTGTGCCCACAATTCACCGGTTCCTTGCCATTCTGCTTCTCCAGAGCTTAGTTATGTAAGAAGTGTGCTTTGCTTGTGTTGTGACTAGTCAGTGCTTTCCGCCTGACAGGCGGAAAGCA
>DASZXF010001135.1:0-1513 GCA_035546055.1 Ktedonobacteraceae bacterium | reverse complement strand
CTGTCACCCCGTTTGGTGGTAGAAGTTCTTTCCCCGGGTACTGAGAGACGGGATCGGACTGCTAAAATGAAGATGTACCGGGCCTATCCGACAATTGAAGAATACATGCTTGTCAGCACCCGTTTTCCTATGGTAGAGGTCCATCGCAGGGAAAATGGCAAATGGACCTATCATGTATACGACGAACACAACGAAATCACCCTGTTCTCGCTTGATCTTCATGTATCCTGCGCAGCCGTTTATGAAGATATTGATTTTACCCTGGAGGAAGAGACCGCCGAATGATGGCCCGCGCAGCATAGTGGCCTGATAATCCCTTATTATAATGAGAGAGACTTTGCGTTTTCATGTACGCAAAGTCTCTCCTGTTGCTTTCTCCACTTATAATTGCAATTTCTGCGTCAAAAACGTGCTAATTTCGCTATCATATGTCTGGGGATCGGTGTTCCAGGCTTCGGTGTGTTCGGTGTTGGGGACGCGTATATAGGTGACGAACGAGGAATGGTCGCGGGCGAAGGTATCGCTGACCCCGGCTGGCGTGGTGGTGTCGTTCGTGCCCTGAAAGAGTAGCATGGGAATAGCTGGCTGAGCCTGGTCGACCTGATCGAGCGCGTCAAAGTTGATGCCACCGCGCAAACTGGCTACAAATTCGGCGGGCGCTGTGATGAAGCCAGGCAGATTGCGCCTCTGCGTCTGGTAGGTGAGCGTTGCGCGCCAGTTGAGTACAGGCGCATCCAGAATCAAGGCCTGAACATTACTGGCCAGCCTGGAGTGATGGACAAAGGCCTCAACCACAGCTCCGCCTTGCGACCAGCCGTAGAGGACCACATGCTGCGCGCCATGCGCCAGGGCGTACTGCACAGCGGCCTGGAGATCCTGCCACTCGGCATCACCGAGATGGTTGAAACCGTCAGGACTGGCGGGCGCGCCGATGTCGTTGCGATAAGAGATAGCCAGGAGCGGCAGACCCAGGTGGCTCAGGGGCTGGAACACACGTAGCGTCTCGTCGCGCGCGGCTCCTCGGCCATGAACCAGCAGTACCCAGGTGGAAAGCTTGCCGGGTACAAACCACGCTGGCATCGTCCCCAGGGGATCAGGTACCTGCACATCCTGAATTGCCAGCCCCAGGCTGCTCTTGAGTTGAGCTGAGTAGACATTGCGTGTCCAGTAAACCTTCGTGTTCTGCGCCAGCGGAGCTGTCGTCTGCAAGAGCTGGCGCGTCACGCTACTGGCGTTGGAGGAAAGCACCGGGCCGATAAGAGCCGCCCCGGCGGGCCATTGAAGCTCAAACTCGCCAGGCGAAAGTGTCTGGGTTGAGCGCGGCAGCGTAATTGTCCGGGCGTCTACCGCCACCACCGAAAGGGAATACGCAGGGAGATTGTGAACTACTTCAAGAATCATGCCGGAAAAGTAAAAGCTGACCCCGCCTAGCGCGATACCACCCAATACAAGAATGATCAGCACAATGCTCACCAGCATTGTAATCAGCCGCCGTGGACGTTTCTTCATGGTT
>DASZXF010001134.1:0-24061 GCA_035546055.1 Ktedonobacteraceae bacterium | reverse complement strand
TGAAAAAGCGGTTCCGCGTCGTCATCGGGACCAATCCAGACGATACGTCCCCTGTGAACAGCCAGAGCCGCGTGTTCAATCACCTGGAGTTCGCCGCTGGCTCCGGGCAACGGCTGCTGGGAAACGGTGACAAGTTGTCCTATATTGCGTATAACAGTGCTGGCCTCAATCTCAGGCCTGACTGGATCAGACATGGCTGGATGGTCTCCTTCGTCTTTTGTAATCAGTTGCCTTGTTTATAACACAGATTGCAGGCCGCGTCGAGAGTCAAATTGTCCAGCTTGATTTTTCAACTTGCTCTTAGCCTGGGAATTTGTTACACTGAGGACAACGCGAACTATTTGATCCACGCGAGGAATACATACACATGCGGGCAATAGATGATAGCGGCCCCAAATTCGCCGCCGTCCTGCGAGAACTGCTGATCTGGAAACAACTGCCGGAGAGCGACCTGGCGCGGCTGGTGCGCCAGTATTTCCTGGTGACTGATGATTTTCGCGATATGGAAGATCAGGGTTTACTCACCCTGGCGTTTGTGGGAGATGAATACCTGATCAGTATCACAACACTGGGACGCCTCTGGCTGGAACAGTACGACAGCACCCACTAGAAGGAGTTATTTCATGCCTTATACAGATGAAGATGAGGCTTTCCCCTACCAGACTATAGGCACTGACGAGGCAAAAAAGCTGATCGAGCAGGGGGTGCGCGTGATCGATGTGCGCCAGCCGGAGGAATGGCAGCAGGGCCACATCGCCGAGGCCACCCTGGTCCCGCTGAACAACAGCATTTACCTCTTCGGCCACGCCCTCAAAGAGCTCAATCTGCCGGCTGATGAAGAGGTTATTTTTGTCTGCCGCTCAGGTCAGAGAAGCGCGATGGCCAGCGAAATCGCGCTGGTGGCCGGGCTGAACAAAGTCTACAACCTGGCTAACGGTATGATCGGGTGGATAAATCGCAATTATCCCATCGTTTATTAATCGGTATGAAATCCGCTCGTGAATGGTGACATTCTGATCATTGGCGGCGGTCCCGGCGCAGGCGGAGAGCAGCGCGCGCCATCCACGGAAGCACTGTCTGCCGTGTCTTACCCGCGCGCGAGCCGGGCAAACAGGCCGGACACAGATGATAGCCCTGTTCAGGGGTCAAGAAAGAGGAGATTCGTATGCCCTTACTTGAAGGAAAAACCGCACTTATCTTTGGAGTGGCCAACAAAAATTCGATTGCCTGGGCCATTGCTGAATCACTGTCCCGCGAGGGGGCGCGCCTGGCGCTCTCCTACGTCGCGCCCATGGAGAAGCGCGTGAAAGATCTGGCCGCGACCATTCCCGGTACTGAAACCTTCCAGTGTGATGTCCAGAGTGATGAGGAACTGGACGCGGCCTTCGTCAGAACCGGCGAGATCTTCAATGGCAAGCTGGACATCCTGGTTCACTCGGTAGCCTTCGCTCCCAAGCAGGCGCTTGAAAATCCCTTTACGCAGACCAGCCGCCAGGACTTCTTCACCGCCCTGGACATCAGCGCCTACTCGCTGACCGCCATGGCCCGCCGCGCGGTTCCCCTCATGCAGGCGGCAGGCGGCGGCAGCATCATGACCCTGACGTACCAGGCCAGCGAGCGCGTCATGCCCAAGTACAATGTCATGGCCGTAGCCAAAGCAGCTCTTGAATGCAGCGTGCGCTACCTGGCCTACGAGCTGGGCGAACACAACATTCGCGTCAACGCCATCTCCGCCGGTGCGCTCAACACCCTGGCCGCGCGCGGTATCTCCGGCTTCACCGATTTCCGCACGCACAGCGGTCAGATTGTACCCCTGCGCCGCAACATCGAGCAGGACGAGGTTGGCGATGCCGCTCTCTTCCTCGCCAGCAACCTCTCGCGCTCCGTCACCGGCGACATCCTCTATGTCGACGCCGGCTATCGCATCGTCGGCGCGTAATTCGCCCACTTGCGCAACTTGGCTGAATGCTCTGGCGTCTATGCCGAAAAACGACTGAGCAAGCAGACAAAGCAATCCCGCCAGGAGATAGACCTTCTGGCGGGATTGCTTTCTTTGCGAAACGAGCGCGGTTACTGTTCCACGCGGCGCACCAGCGGGGCTGGCGGAGCTGATTCGCCACAGGTGCCGCAGAAGCTGGCATCGTAGCGATTGGTATGGCCACACGGCCAGATGCGCCATTGCGCAGCCGACGAGCCAGGACGAGCCACAATGGTTGAGTCGGAGGCAGAGGCCGCTGGCGTGACGGGCACAGGACCGGGCGCGGGAATGCGCGCGGGCGCCTGAGCTGGAAGCGGAGCGCCGGGAGCGCCAAAGGCAGCCATATTGCTATGGATCGACGAAGCCGATGGCGAGGGCTGCGGTGGCTGTGCCTGATACGCAGGCACAGGCGCGGGCCGGGGCGCGGGCGCAGGTGCCTGGGGACGAGCAGCCTGCGGATACGCCATCTGTCCAGGATAAGCAGGCGTCTGCGGAATCGGCTGCCCTGGCTGTCCTGGCTGCGCGAACGGAGCTGGTTGCCCCGGTTGTACAGGCGGAGTTGCCGGCACAGGAGCGAAGGCCGGCGGTTGAGAGCCAGGGTAAGCAGGCGCGGACGGCGCGCCATAGCCAGCCGGGGGGTACGCGGCAGCCGGGGCGGCCTTGTGACGCCGGCGTGAAACCAGCATGGCACCTCCGAAGACGACAATCACCAGGATCACCAGACCGCCGATAATCACATAGACGGGATTCAGTCCACCGGCGCTACTACTGCTCGAACCCGTCGGGGAACTGGTCGGCGTGGCGCTGGTGGTAGTCTGCTGCTCACTCTGGGCCTGCTGCGCGGCATACGGCAAGAACGTATTCACGGCCTTGAACTGCGGGTACTGCTTGAGCAATTGCTGAAACTCGCTGGTCGCCTGGTGCCAGTGGCCGGGAGCCGTTGAGGCATAATCATCAAACGCCTTGCTCCAGGCAACCTGCAAGGCAGAAGGAGTCGTATTGACGCCAGCCTGCTGCATTAACTGCTTTGCGCTACTGCTCGCCCGCAAGAAACTGGTGCCGCCGCCGGTCGTCGAAGTGCCAAAGCTGACAATGCCCGCCACCTGGCCTTTACTATCCAGGGCCGGACCGCCGCTATCTCCCTGCTCGACATTGCCACCAACCTGAATGAGCGTGCCACCACCAGGCGAATTTTTAATGGAGCTGACGTTAATGATATTGATCGAAGAGGTCAGAAGATCATTCGGACTGGTGTTCACATCCCCATTGCCAGGGAAGCCAATAATGCGCAGTTCATCCTGTTCCTGCACCGTCGTCGCATCACCGAGTTGCAGCATGGGCATATTATCCATACCGCTGATATGCACAATCGCCGTATCAAACTGGTTAAATGGACTGCTGGCCTTGATCTGATCTACATCGGCATACTGGCCGCGCGGAACAGTTTGCAGGGAGGCCGCGCTGATCGGGCCGCTAAAATCTGTGCTGAGGTACACCCGGCTCAGCGGCTTATCATATTGAGGTGTGGAAGGAAGCTCACCAGATACCAATTCCTGAGCCACCTGATCCGCCGTGACCTGCTGCTGCAATTGCTGATTCATATAGGTAGCAACATCCGACGCGGCGGTTTGATCCAGAAATTGATCCAGACTCTGCTTATCATCCTGCACCGGGTTAATCACATGATCGGCGGTCAGAATGTCACCATGCGCGCTAATGAAAGCGCCTGTACCGCTCATGACCAGCGGATAACCATTCAGGCCTTGCTGGGATGTCTGAGGAAAAGTCACACTCTGGCCATTTTTAAAAGTCACAGTCAAACGGCTCACCACCTGGGTCAGAATGCGCACCACGGCTGGCTTGGCGATATCAACCGCTTTCACCACGGGATCGGAGACGTTCCCTCCAGGGCCGCTGGCATAGGCAACTGGCGCCAGGCTTGTCGTCATGATCAGACCCGCCAGCGCGACACATACGATTCCCAGCAGGCATACTTTATATACTTTGTATCCCCACATATGGGATGCGCTCTTAGATTGTTCTTGATGCATATTGTTTCTCTCTGTCGGAATCGTCCCCAATATTCGGGATAACAACCTCTTTTTCGTCTGCCAGAGGAACTATCTTTAGCAGCATTATACATCAATCTGACCCGAAATGCAGAAATTTATCAATCTAGCAAGAAGAAAAGTGAAGAAGTACCAGCCCCCTGACGAGTTTCTTCCCCGCAACCCGCGCCGGTCAATGTTTCACGTGAAACATTACTCCATGCCACCAATTCGCTTCACATGTCCTTGCTTGCGCCAGTGGCCCAGGCCTCGATTTGTGAAGGTTCTGTATCTCCGCGCAGGGATTCTCACCAGTGGTTTGCCACCGATGGCGGCGAGATGCACGAGGTGACAAAGAGGCGGGGCACCCGCACCCGCCAGGGACGCTGCGCTCCCTGCATCCTCGCTGGCGATCAGGGATTCTCACCAGTGGTTTGCCACCGACGGCGGCGAGATGCACGAGGAGAGAAAGAGGCGGGACACCCGCACCCGCCAGGGACGCGGCGCTCCCTGCACCCTCGCTGGGGATGGCCCTGGCTTGACTTGTGAGTAACCCTGGATCTCCGTTCACTTTTCCTTGACGAGTGGATATATTCGTGTTACCATTGAATACATATTCATTCGTTTGTAATAGTCATTCATCTCTATGAATTTCCGTTCACTCTGAAGTAAGGATGATACTCAAGGATGGTGCTCTATGAATCTTCTCGCGCAGACTGTCCGTGGCGTAGTTGAATATAAAATTGTTGGCCAGGGGCCAGTCGTCCTGATCTTAAATGGTGGCCATACCAACTGCGATTCCGGGATAGGGCACGCGCCATTTTTTCGTGAGCAGGGTTATCAGTTGCTCATTCCTTCCCGACCTGGCTATGGAAAAACGCCTTCATCCAGCGGGAAAACGACTGAGGAGTTTGCTGATACCCTGGTCAGCCTCCTGGATGTGCTGCATATTGACTCGGTAATCGTGGTGGGTATCTCCGCCGGCGGCAAGACGGCACTGCAATTTGCGGGACGCCATCCTGAGCGCGCGAGTAAATTGATCCTGGAAAACGCCATCACCGGGCTGCCCTATCCCACCGGCCTGGTTCGCCTGATGTCCTATGTGGTTTTCAATCCCGTTGTCGAACGAGGTGTCTGGGCGGTCTTTCGCGCCCTGGGTCGCCGATCCCCGCAAGTGGCCTTGAAAAGCATGATGGGAAGTCTGACCACCCTGCCGGTTAAACAGGTGCTCGCGGCAATGAGCCCGAGCCAGCAGCAGGAGGCTCTGATCTTCCTGTTCTCCCTGCAATCGGGGTCCGGCTTTCTCCACGACATTCGCCATACCTGTGGGGATCTGAGCCGCATTACCGCACCTACCCTGATCATCGAGAGTCAATTCGATGGCTCAAAAGATCCCCGGCACGCCCGCTATGCAGCCGAGCATATTCCTCATGCGCAGCTCTATATCACGCCAGCCGAGAGCCATCTCATGTGGTTTTCCGATCACGACAAGGCCATTCAAACCACCATGCAGACATTTCTGCACGCTTGAGGAGTAGACCCTGGCGCACAGAGTTGCAACCCGGCACGCTTGAGGGCCATATCCCCGACGCGTGCATCATATTGAACACTCAGGAGGCGATCTATGTCAGATACAACCGATCCCATACACGAGCTGATCGTGGCCGCCCGGCGCAAACAGATCCTTGACGCCGCCACTCATCTGTTTGCCGAAAAGGGCTTCCACCGGGCCACCATCAAGGAGATTGCCCAGGCTGCAGGCATCGCGGACGGTACGGTTTACACCTACTTTTCCAGCAAGATGGAGGTGCTTTTCGCCATTCTGCATCGTCTGAACGAGACAAGTGAACGCGCTCAGCACTTCGCCACAGGCGGCGAGCAAGATCCACGCACCTTCTTCCGGGCCTATGTGCAGCAGCGCATGGAACATCTCTGGCCCGACGCGGAGGTCTTGCGGGCGATACTGCCTGAGATGCTGGTCAACGCCGAACTCCGTGAGCGCTATTATCAGCAGGTGCTGGCACCTAACTTCGCCGTCAGTGAGCAGTTTTTTCAAGCGCAGAATCAGTCACCTACACTGGATGCGTCTCTCACAATACGCACCATTGCCGCCACCTTCCTCGGCCTGCTCTTATTACCACTTATGGGAGATCAGGAGACTGCCGAACGCTGGGAAGAATTGCCCGAGACGCTCACTACGCTGTTTTTCGATGGCCTCGCCAGCCAGCTCGTCCGCGCGGCAGAGCCGTCCGGCAAACAGGGCAGGCCCGGGGAAGAATCCCTCACCAGGCAGGATAGACCCGGAGAAGAAGAGCCTGCCAGACAGGAGGACCATCAATGAATATGCATCGTCCCCACACGCTCCAGCGTCTGGAAAAAGCGCTGATCCTGTTTTTCGGCATACTCCTGCTGACCTTGCTCGTCATCTTCGCGCTTGAGCCTTCTATCTATACCTCCTTCCTCGGTTTGACGACGAATACAACTGAGAGATATCCGCTGCCGATCCTTCTCTTTCTAGGCGCACTGGTGCTTTTCCTCAGTCTGATCACCTACGGCATCATCCACCACTGGCGCTGGCTATACTGGCCGCTGCTGCTGGCCTGCGCTGGCTCGGTGTTTCAGGTGCCGCTTGACATGTTGCAGCTCGCCGGGGTTTTCCCCAATCCCTATCCAGCCTGGTACAGCCTGCTACGAGCAGCGGTAGGGTTGATCGAAATTGGCTTTGCCATCTGGATGTTTCGCCTCTACCGCCACAGAGGAGTATGGGGCAGGGGAAAACCCCGGCAAGAACATCCATGAGCTTTACCTGCTCTCCCTTCTTGCCATCCTCCCTCCGACCCCTGGCGCCGGGCTGACTCTCTTTCTTCAGCCCATGCCAGGGGTCTGGCAGCATCCTTACAGACTTTGCCATCCTCTTCTCGTCTTGCCGTCCCCGGTGCCGGGCTAACTCTCTTCCTTCAAGCCCACGCTGAGGACACGGTACGCGAAGCTCAGCAGACGCTCCTGGAAAGCAAGGCGCTGATCCAGGCTGATACCTGCGTGGCCGGCGTTGAACCAATCGATTTCAAAGTCGTGTCCTCTCGCCTGCATGATGGCGGCGTAGTTTTCCATCTGGCGCGGGGGACAGCGTAAATCGTTCGCGCCCTGAATGACCAGCAGCGGAGCTGAGACCTGTTCGGCATAAGTGATCGGCGAACTGAGGCGATATTGCTCAGGCTTCTCTTCCGCCGTGCCGGCCAGCATAGCGGTCAAATAGCCCCTGGTCCAATCTGTTCCCTCGTAATACGCCGAGATGAGATCGGCGAACGCGACGAGGGCCAGGCCGCCAGCCCAGAGACGGGGATATTTGCCCAGCGCCATGAGGGTGAGGTATCCGCCGTAGGATGCTCCGGTGACGAAGATGGCATCGGGTTTGGCAATCCCCTGCTCGACGAGCCAGTTACGCGCGGCCACCATGTCTTCGACTTCCAGGTGGCCAAGATCGCCCCAGATTTGTTCCTGAAACTCGCGGCCAAAAGTAGTCGAGCCACGATAGTTGATGGTCAGATAGGCGTACCCATGGTCGAGCCAGGCCTGGGCGTCAGGGTCGCAGGCTGAGCGCTTCACCAGGAGAGGTCCGCCGTGGATAGAGAGGACGGTCGGGAAGGGTCCGCTTCCCTCCGGCAGACCAAGCCAGCCCTGAATCTCTGTTCCATCTAAAGAGGTAAAATGGATTGAAGTAAGGGAACGCGCGGGCAGGGGTTCGGCCAGGGAAATCAGAGTTGCCTGCCTGGTTCCAGTGCGAGCATCCAGGGCAATCTGCTGACACGGGTGAGTGGAGTCAGTCCAGGACGCATAGACCTGGGAGGACGATCCAAAAGCGGCGTCGAGATAGACCCCGGCAGGACAGGCCAGCGGCGTCAATCTCCGCGCGGGAAGATCATAGACGTACAGGCGGTCCTCAGCCTGCCAGGTCTGGTGCAGCAATAGCAAGCGGCCATCGGGGGACCAGTCCAGCGGCTCGATATCTCCCTCCACGCTGTCGGACAGAAGATCGCTGCGTTCGCCGGTGCGTGGATTCCAGAGCAAAGGACGAGTAAAACCGCTGCGATCCGAACTGCCCAGCAAACGGGAGTCACCGGGCAGGGGAGAGAAACAGGCAGCTCGCACGCTGCCACCCGGCAGATCAGAGAGTTCGCCAATCCGCTGACCGCTCACTGGATCAAACGCCAGCAGGCTGTATTTCCTCGCCCGAGCGTATTCGGTCGTGGCGACAACGAGCAATTGAGTATCGGCGGAGAAGGCCACATCATCGACAAATTTCGGGCTGCGATAGAGTTCACGCGGACGGCCAGCGCTGCCATGCGGCCCAAGATCCAGGCAATAGAGCGGGAACCCCCGCGCTTCCGTGGGAGTAAAGGCGAAGAAGCGTCCATCCGGGCTGGCGGCACAGCGATAAATGGCGGCATAGGCCGGCATATCGGGCGTCAGATCCTGCTCCTCGCCCCCTTCCCAGGGCACACGCACATAATGGCCGCGTTCGCTGCCTCCCTCATCGCGCACATAATAGATAAAGCGGCCATCAGGCGCAATATACCCCCTGAATACACCCTCACGGCTGTGAGTAATTTGCCGGAGTGTACCCGCCGGCACATCCCAGGCGTAAATCTGACCCGTACCAGAATGGGCATTGATGATGATTCCGCGTTCAAGCGCAGAAGAAGCAAGCATGGCCTGCTTACATCCAGCGTAAGTGATCTCACCACTGCGGTAGCGTTTTTTCCAGAGAGCATCCTTATCGGTTTGCGGTGCTTGCGGCATACAGTTTTGTCCTTTCAACTGAAATACACCGGCAAAGCGGGAAGCCCAACAAACATCCTGCCCTGTGTGTTGGCTTTCCTCCATCCCTGCCCGGCCATCCTTTCCTCATCGTCGATCAAAAGCATCCTGCGCGCCTCCTACCACTGCGGGGCAAAGCGGGCAAGAGCCAGAACATTCCTCGTCCTTTTCCATCCTCTTCAACGTATGGCTCTTATCTAACGTGCGGTATTTACCGTATGTGTGATTATTATGAGACAAACAACAAGATTTGTCAAGGGGTTTGGCGATGAATTTTAGATTTTCGCAAAAATGACGTGTGCGGCGAGGCAGGGAGCGATAAAGAGACGCATTCGCTGCGTATGTGGCGAATGCGTCTCTTCTCGCTGCCTGGTGCTCTGCCAGGGTTGTAGCAAGATCAGGCCAGCGAGGAACCTGATCTCTCCAGATGTTTAGTAGGTGATGGCGTGATGGGACCAGCAGCTGCGCCCGGTACCGAGGATGGCGTTGCCGAGGTCAATCGAACCCAGGCCGGTTACGGCGTCCCAACCGCGTGTGGCATTGTAGCCACTGATGTTCACGTCGTTGCCATTGCTGTCCGTCTCGGTGACGGTGTTGTTGCCGGTGGTCACGTCATGGAAGACCTTTGAGTACTCAGCGTGAGCCACAAAGAGGTAGAGCAGCGGGTTGATGTCGCCCTGCCGTCCGAAAACGCTATCCACCAGGGCGGTCATGGCGGCCCACTGAGGAGAGCCGGCGCTGGTGCCGCCGAAGATATAGATGTCGCCAACCGCAGTCGGATCGCCGCCGCTCCAGGCGATCAGCAGACCGTTATTGACATCGCCGCTGTAGGCCACGTCCGGCACGCCACGCCCTTTGTTGTGGACATAGCCGGCCTGGTAGAACGGGCGGCTGTAGATAGTGCTGTAGCCGCCGCCGCTGGAGCCGTACTCGTCATTCCAGGCAGTCTCGCTGACATAGGTGCCGTCCGGCTGCGTGGCGGTCAGGGATGTGCCGCCAACCGAAGTAACGAGCGGATCGCTGGCCGGCGAGGAGGCGCTTTTAATGAACGAGTTGGTATCGCAGGTGGGCTGAGCCGCTCCGTCGTCGCCGGAGGAGGCGAAAACGGTCATACCCTGCGCGACCGCTTTGGCGAAGGCGCGATGCTGAGCGCGCAGAATGGACGGGGCTACGCAGGACTCGGCTTCGCCATAGCTCTGCGAGAGCACATTGCCCAGGTGATGATCGACCACGTATTGCAGGGCATTCTGGATGTCCTGGTCCTGGTCGGACAGAGAGATCACCAGGTCAATGGTAGCCTCTGGAGCAACCGCGTGCGCCGACTCCACATCGAGCGCGATTTCGCCGCTCCAACCAACCTCGTCGGCGTTATTGAGATCGAAGACGGGCTGACCATTGGGATAAATGATATTGAGTTTGGCCGCCGGCAGACCAAAGGTGGTGTCAAAGACGTTCAGATCGTCCGCGAGCGTCGGATAACCGAAGGCGTCAATAATTACAATGGTCTGGCCTTTGCCCTTGATACCAGCATCCTGTACGCGCTGAATATCGTAGGCCTTGAGCAATTCCTGTGGAGTATAACAATTAATGGGATAGCCAGGCTGCTGGCAGCTGAAGGTCGCGCTGTCGGTGTCCTTCCCGGCGTAGCGATAGAGAGGATGAACAGACATAACCCCGGAAGCGGGAGCGACAGTGGCAGCATGGGCAGTACGACTGGTAGCGATGAAAGCGCCGCAGAGTAGACTCATTAGAAGAGTGACCCCCAGACCACTCATCAGCAGGCGCTTCGTGAGACCGGATTTCTGCATGAGGAAAACTGCCTTTCAAAAATGTACATACGAGAATACATACCAGAGAACCATCAGCGCGTACAGACATCTCGCACTGTAGCTGAACGCTACAATATGCAAGAATAGCCGGAGAAACAGAGGGCAACGCATTCGTACATTTGCGAGCACGAATAATAAAACCGACGAGACATGGCACCCGTGCCGCAACTTGTTTTTCCTGGCTGGACAGTACACGGCTTTGTACAGGGTATATCTCTATTATGGGCGGTATTGCGCATTTTTACCGTTTCTTAACCGGTTATAATTCGGTTGAGAAACAGGTCGCCTGGTGGAGATATCTACGTGTATGGGCGATCAGGAGGCGCTTTCCGGGTGGGTGGGTTCGCTGAGCGAACCCAGGCGGCGCATTTCTGGCCAGCAGACCGCGATCAGGCTGACTACCAGCATGGTGCCCAGACCTCCAGCGACGACGGCGCCGATTGGTCCCAGGAGTTGGGCCGCGATGCCCGATTCAAAGCCGCCGAGCTGGTTGGACATGGAGATGAAGAGCGCGTTGACCGAGGCGACGCGCCCGCGCATCTCGTCGGGTGTGCGGGTGAGCAGCAGGGTGCTACGGATGACGACGCTGACGTTATCCATGGCGCCCAGGAGAGCCAGGCTGAGCAGGGAAAGCCAGAAGAAGGGCGAGAGGCCGAAGACACAGGTGACCAGGCCGAAGGCGGCCACTGCCAGGAGCAGGGTACGCCCGGCTTTTTTGAATGGCGGGGTGTGCGCCATGAGGAGAGTCATGCAGAGCGCTCCTACGGAAGGCGCGGCCTGGAGCAGACCCAGGCCGGTGGGTCCGGCACGCAGGATATCGCGCGCGAAGATGGGCATGAGCGTGGTTGCCCCACCCAGCAGCACGGCGAAGAGATCCAGGGTGATGGCAGCCAGCAAGACCTGGCTGCCGCGCAAAAAGCGCAGACCGTCCGCGAGTGAGCGCAGGGTGGAAACTTTTTCCGCGCTTGTTTCCTGTTTGCGGGGTCGGTAATCGGCGCGTAGCAGGGCGACGCAGAGAATGACGATGGCGATGGCTACGACGTTGACGGCGAAAATCGGCGTGGCGTAATGAAAGAGCGCGATCAGCAGACCGCTCAGGGCCGGACCTCCCACGGACGCGAGCTGCCAGGAGCTACTTTCCCAGGTGGCGGCGTTTTCGTAGGCGCTTTCCGGCACAGTTTGCGAAAGCAGGGCCGAGGAGACGGGACCGCTGAAAGAGGCCGCGATGCCGCTCAAGAGCAGACAGGCATAGATCATCCAGAGCGGTCCCTGGAGGTACGAGAGGATGAGCAGCCCCAGCGAGCTCACCGCGAATAGCACCTGCGCGCCCAGCATCATGCGCTTGCGATTGACACGATCCGCCAGTGAGCCGGTGAAGAGAGAGAGCAGCATGACCGGCAAGACCTGCACCAGTCCGACCATACCCAGGGCCAGC
The DNA here is from genome assembly GCA_035546055.1 of Ktedonobacteraceae bacterium. Taxonomy (GTDB): domain Bacteria; phylum Chloroflexota; class Ktedonobacteria; order Ktedonobacterales; family Ktedonobacteraceae; genus Paraktedonobacter. The sequence continues at coordinate 11,953 of DASZXF010001134.1, read as the reverse complement.
GCCGAGTTTGTGCGCTGATAGAGTTCCCAACCGATGGCGACTGAAAGCATCTGCTCACCGATGGATGAGAGAAAGACCGCCAGGAAATACAGGCGAAAGTCGCGAAAACGCAGAGCGTGATAAGGATCATGGCGCTGCGCGGCGGGCAGAGCGGACTGCTCATGGCTGGTCGTTGAAGGTGTTCGGGCTGTTTCGGCTTGATCTGTCTGGTCCACGCTGTTCCTTTATTAAGAGCTGCGAAAAAATACGAATGCTCTGCCTGAAAGCTTATAAGCTGGGAAAAGACTCTCCAGAAATGTATAGCAGAGGTTCTTTTCCACAGTATAGCACAAAATCTGGCTGTTTGCCTGGCGAGATGCCAGGCGAAAGTTACTCAAATTGTGGCATTGCGTTTCATTTAGCAGAAGCCGTGAACGATCATAACGGGTCAGCGAGCGCGGCTGACGCGGCCCAGATGAGCGCAGTGTGCCAGATGAAATTTAAAGAGCATGAGACACAGCAGAAGTTGCGCGGGGGCTATTATACTCCGCAGCCGATGGCGGAGCTTTTGACGCGCTGGGTACTCTCACAGGGGGCAAGGACGCTGCTGGAGCCGAGTTGCGGCGATGGGGTCTTTTTGCGGGCGCTGCATGCTCATCTGCAGGCGGCACCCCGGCTATCCCGCCTGACGGTGGACGCGGTGGAGATCGAGGCGGAAGAGGCGGCGAAAAGCGCGCGGGAGAGCGAGCGGCTGCGCGCGTGCGGAGTGGAGGCGCGGGTAATTCAGCATGATATCTTTCGCTGGCTGACCGAGGACAACGCCGGGCGCCAGTGGGATGCCATTCTGGGCAATCCCCCCTACATTCGCTATCAGTATTTCGAGAAAGCGCAGCGCGACCTGGCCGAGCGGGTCTTTCAGCGCGCAGGCGTACCCTTCTCACGCCGCACGAACGCCTGGGCCTCGCTGGTGCTGGCCTGCGTGACCCATCTGAAGCCGGGCGGCTGCCTGGCCCTGGTTCTGCCCGCCGAATTACTGCACATCCAGCACGCCGGCGGTTTGCGCCAGTTGCTTGAGCGCGAAATGGAGACGATCACGCTGCTGCATATCCGCGAGATGGTTTTTCCTGACGTGCTCCAGGGCGTGGTACTGCTGCTGGCGCGCAAAAAGCGGGAAGCGGAGAGCTTTGACGCTTCTCCCACGCGCCAGCAAAACGCACAGATATCTCCTGCCCCTGCGTCGGCCAGGATTCGCCTGCTCGAATTTGATACGCTGGCGAGTCTGGCGAAGCTGGATGTGGAGCAGCTTGAGGCCAGTTCGCCCCGCAGCATCAGCGAGACGCAGGGTGAATGGATGCTGGGTCTGCTCACCCCGCCGGAGGCGCGTCTGCTGGCCGATCTACAGGCCCATCCGCTGGTGCAGCCATTCGCGAGCGTTGCCAGGGTCGATATCGGTATTGTCACCGGTGCCAATGACTTTTTCGTGGTCAACCAGGAGACGCTGGAGCGTTTTGAACTGGCCTCCATCGCCGCGCCCATGCTGGCGAAAAGCGAGCTGATCAAGGGCATTGTTTACACGCAAAGCGACCACGAGACCAACCAGGAGGCCGGCAAAGCCGTTTTTTTTCTCAAATTTCCCGCCCGCGAACTGGCCGCGCTCTCTCCTCCCATGGCGGCCTATATCAGCAGCGGCGAGGCCAGGCAGTTGCACGCGCGTTACAAGTGCCGCATTCGCGAACCCTGGTACGTCGTCCCTTATGTCTGGACCGCCGAGATGGCGCTGCTCAAGCGTTGCCATCTCTACCCGCGCCTGGTTGTCAATGATCTTGGCGCGCACTCGACCGACACGGCCTATCGAGTGCGCCTGCACGCCAGCACAGCCGGGCGCGGCAGAGATCTGGCTGCCTCCTTTCTCAATTCGCTGACCTTTTTGTGCGCGGAACTCGGCGGACGCCACTACGCGGGCGGCGTGCTGGAACTGGTGCCCAGCGAAATTGAAAAGCTGCTCATCCCTCTGCAAGCTGTCGCGGACCCCATTTTCGCGCGCCTTGATGCCATGATTCGCGCCCGTGTGAGCCTGGATGAACTGCTCGCGTTCACCGATCCCCTGATTCTCGGTCAGGGTCTGGGCCTCACGCCGCAGGATATCCAGCTCATTCAAAGCGCTCATCGCCGTCTGCTCAAGCGGCGTCTGCGCCAGTAGTCAGGCGAAAAGATCCAGTTCTTTGTTCTCCTCATGAGCGAGCTGATGGTGTATCAGGCGCGCGTACTGACCGTCCCTGGCCAGCAGTTCCTCATGCGTACCGGCCTCCACCACGCGTCCATGATCGAGCACCAGAATGCAATCGGCAGCGCGCACGGTGCTGAGACGATGGGCAATGATGATCTGCGTGCATTTCAGCATCTTCAGATTTTGCTCAATGCGGCGCTCGGTCACGACATCCAGCGCGCTGGTCGCTTCATCGAGCAACAAAATGGCCGGCTCGTGGGCCAGCGCGCTGGCCAGGGCGAGGCGCTGGCGTTGTCCCCCGGAAAGGGCATTGCCGCCCTCTGAAATCAGCGTTTCGTAGCGCATGGGCATCTGGATTACATCATCATGCAGGGCCGCGAGCTGGGCGGCCTTGATCACCTGCCCCATGCTCATCTCAGGATAGTTAAAGGCAATATTCTGCCGCACGGTGCCGCTAAAAGTACGCGTATCCTGCACAACTACTCCCAGTTGCGCACGCACGGCCTGAAAGTCAAGCGAGCGCAGGGGAATGTTATCATAGAAAATCTCTCCCCTGGTTGGCAGGCACAGACCCAGCAGCAGCTTGCCCAGCGTGCTCTTGCCTGAGCCGGTGCGCCCCACAATAGCGATTTTCTGGCCCGCGCTGATGTGCAGCGAGATATCCTGCAAAACGTTGGGCGATTGCGCGTCATACTGAAAGCTCACCTGCTTCAGGGTAATCTCTCCACGCAACTGAGGCGGCTGCTGAACCTCCTGGCCGTGCTGCTCAGGCTCGGCCTCCATGACATCGGCGAGGCGCTCAATGTGCGAACGGGCCACCTGCAAAAGCTGTCCACTGCTGGCCAGCGAGGTTAGAGGAGCCAGGAAGACCCCCACCAGCGAGCAGAGCGCCAGCATCGTTCCTGTTGGCATCATGCCGTTGAGAACCTCGACCGTGCCCACCCAGAGCAGAGCCATCGGCGCCAGGCCGTTCAGAACGTTCGTCAGCGCGCTGAGAATCGAGGTCATATAATTCAAACGCACTGAGACATTCAATTGCTTGACGAAGAAGTTGAACCAGCGCTGGAAAGCGCGCTGTTCAGCACCCGACGCCTTCAACGTCTCAATGCCGGTCAGCATCTCCGTCACATAACCCTGCGTCTCTCCGATGGCGTCCAGTTCGCGCCGGGCCAGTCTGCGCACCGGTCCCTGCGTACACAGCAAGAGCAACACCTGGATCACGCCGATCACCAGCGCCACACAGCCAAAGATGAGCGACTGCGAGAGCAGAATCAGCAGATAAAAGATGACCATACTGCCATCCAGAATCGTCGACACCAGTTGACTGCTCACCAGATTGCGGACTGTCGTATTGCTGGCCACACGCGCCAGAATATCACCGCTTGAGCGCTGCTGGAAGAAGCGCAGGGGCAGCCTCAGCAAATGCTCGAAGAAATTGGAGGTCAGCGAGGCATCAATGCGCGCCTGGAGATAGATCAGCAGGGTAGCGCGGATAAGCATGGTGATAAGCTGCGAACAAAGAATCAGCGGCAGACCGATGCTCAGCAGCGGCAAGAGCGAAAACATGCGATAGGGAATGATCTGATCGAGGATGACCTTTGTCACCAGCGGCACAGTCAGACCAAAGACCTGCAAAAGCAGCGAGACAAGCATGATTTGCAGAAAAACGAACGGTGAGCGCTTGAGATACTGCATCAGGTAGGCGCGCAGGGACAGTGATGGTTTGGGCGAATGGGTGTCGAACTCCATCCCCGGCTCAAACATCATCACAATCCCTGTGAAGCCGGCGTCAAACTCGCGCGCCGTCAGCCGTCTGCGTCCCAGCGCGGGATCAACCACGTCCACAAACTGAGCCGTCCAGCGCTCCACCACCATAAAATGGTTAAATTGCCAGTAGACGATGGCAGGCAGGCTCAAATAGCGAAAATCATTGTTGGCCAGCGAGATTGTGCGCACCTTCAGGCCGTAGCGGCGCGCGATCTGCGCCATTTTCAGGGCTGAAAGACCATCGCGCCCGATCCCGGCGTGTTTTTGAATCTCGGAAATGCTGGTTTTGCGACCATGGTAGCTCAAAATCATAGCCAGACAGGCCGCGCCGCACTCAACCGCGTTGAGTTGTAAAAGTTCAGGTACTCTGCGTCGAAACATTCAGGGATGACCTCCTGCATCAAACTGCGTTCCACCACCAAACAAACGGGCTAGAAGATATGGCGCGAACCCACCTGCACCTGGGCGCGAACCATTTCACCGCCTCGCAAACGAGGCATATGCTGCGCGTTCGGCTGGAGGATCACTTCAACCGAAGATTGGGCCAGCGCTTGAGCCGCATAATCGCTCACCAGTAACTGCTGGCGCAGTTCTTCCGGGCTGAGGGGCCGACTCTCAATCGACTCTATCGTGCCGGAAAACTGCGGCCCCGTCGCTGCCACCTGCCATTCGACCAGTTCGCCCCGGTGAAACTGCGCGCGATACCTGGCCGGGAGAAAGAGCACAATCTGCATGGCGCCAGTGCGAGCAGCCGGAGCTGCTTTCGCCGGCAACACAAAGCCCGATCCACTCACAAAGAAAGGGACATCGCTGCACCAGACGAGCAGGCCCGCCAGGAGCAAAATCAAGAGCAACAGATACGCCAGAATAATTCTGTGCGGAGCAAAAAATTGAGGAAGAAAATCCTTTTCCTGACGCTGAATATATTCCTGCACGGCTTTTTCGCGAAAAAAAGGATGATGGAATTCCATAGGTATCCCCTCCCATAGCCCACTACTTTGTCTTTTTCTGTGAGATGATCCCTCCGCATACGCCATTGATGCTGAATCGCTCACAGAAGAAGTATAGCGATTTTCGACAATCGACCCATCTGCACGCATCTGGCTGGCTTTCAGTTCCCTTTTCAACTTTCTACAAACCTCCCTTTTTTGGTGTCCGTGATAGTAATGCGTCTGTCAGGCCAAAAAGAGGAAAACGAGCAAGCTGCGTTTCGACAGATCGACCGACCTTCCTTCGGCTCTACTGGCCGCTTCGGCGAATTTTTTCTTCCCCAAAAATTCGTTGATAGCCCGGGACTACCAGCGCAATGGACCCTTGCCATCCTGTTGAGAAAGGCGGCCCTCTTTCTCGTGGGAGAAGCTTTGGGGAAATGCAGCGGCGGGTTCCTTCTCAAGTTCTTCTGGCAGCGAACCCGAATCGGCTCTGGAAGCCAATTCTCTTGATCTAACTCACCCCAAACGTTAAAGCCGGGTCTGATAAAGCGGCCCGTTATACCATTTCAAGCGATCAGGCGCAACGGGTCGGGATCTACTTCCTGCATGTAATTGAGTGGCACGACAGGTAGAAATAAGCCGATTGTAGGGGGTCCATATACTCCTGATGTAAGCAACTTACGGATGCAGTTGCGAGAGACGCAAGGAATGTTCGAGCGTCAACAAAAAAATTTGGTTTCACCAGAAAGGGAAACACATCATGAAGCTTATCAATCGCGAATTCGTGGATTACATCGACCTGACCGACGAGAACCTGGAAGAGATCACCGTTCAGGGTGGCTGGGGCGGCTTTGGTAGCTGCTCGTGCGGTAGCTGCTCGTGCGGTAGCTGCTCGTGCGGCAGTTGCTCCTGCGGTAGCTGCTCCTGCGATTTCGGTAGCTGCTCCTGCGGTTTCGGTTTCGGCTTCGGTAGCTGCTCCTGCGATTTCGGTTTCGGTAGCTGCTCCTGCGAATGGGGAAGCTGCTCGTGCGGTAGCTGCGGTTGCTTCAGCGTCACCAGCTCGGCCTTCGCGTAAAGCTGATGTTATTTGGCTATATCAACGCTGTGTAGCCAGAAACGCGGTGCTCGGCATAGCATGTGATGGCTGGCCTGAGTACCTTCCACTTCTATCTTGCCTGACTCAGGCTGAGAACATGGGTGCTCGCTGGCTCTGCTCCCTGGCAGGGCAGAACAGGACACCATCTGTTCTCAGAAAAAGGGTTCTTTGTTGTCCTTGTTCAGGATTGCGCAAATCCTGGACAAGGACACTCTGTCAAGAGTAGTTTGTCAAACTCCATCCGAAAGGTGCGCCGCCGCTGGCGGCGCGGGGAGAGGGGGAGAAGCGGGGACATCCCGCACCCCGGCAAAGGGCTACCGCCTTCTGCACTCCTGCTTTTTATCTCTTTTACCCCTCACCTCCTTTTATCCGTACATATCTTTCTAGGAAGAATAGATGCTATGTTTACACGAAGTACGCGACCACAGTTAAAGGCAGATACACACTTTGCCCCGCTTTCCGAGGGGATTTATCTGCGCAGGAATAATAGCCGCCTGATTTTAAAAGGAAAAAGTCTGTATCCTCTATTAGAACATCTCGCTCCCTATCTCAATGGCCGGGCGACGCTTGAGGAGCTTACTACGGGCCTGGATACGGATCGCCAGCGCATGGTGACGCGTCTGCTGGAAAAGCTTTTTGACCGCGATTTTTTACACGATGCCAGCCAGAATCAGCCACATACACTTGACCAGGCAGACCTGGCAGCCTACGCGCACGACCTGACCTTTATCGAGTCCTTCCAGCCGTCCGCGCCTGAGCATTTCGCGCGCTTTCAGCAGCAGCGCCTGCTATTGTTGGGGTCTGGTTTGAGCTTTGAAGCGCTGTTGCAGGCCAGTCTGCAGACCGGCGTGAAGCAGATCGCTGCGCTGCCAACCGAGGCAGATGTTGAGCTTTCCGAGGATGTGATGGCACGTCTGACGCGGGCGATGGATGCCGCTATCTGGGAAGAGGAAGCCGAGTTGCGCAAAGCGCTGCGGGATTATGATGCGCTCCTGTTTATCGCGGAACAGCCCATGCTGGAGCGGGCCTGCCTGCTCAATCGCGTGTGCCGGGCGGAGGACAAGACGCTACTCCAGGCGGTGGTGGTGGATGGACGTGCCTGGCTGGGTCCGCTGGTGACGCCGGACACGGGCGGCTGCTGGGAATGCGCGTGGCGGCGTCTCCAGGCGGCGGGGGCCGCGCGAACGGAGGAGCCTGCGCGCTACGCTCTGCGCGATCAGCCGGAGTTCGCGCCCGCTCGCCCGCTCAGCTTGCCCGAGGCGACGATGATTGCCTACCGGCTGCTCTTCAGTCTCTTTCAACATGTGACGCGGGCCGGATTGCCTGACGCTGTTCTCCAGTTGCACACGCTCGATCTGGCGACGTATATGAGCGAGGGACACGCGTTTCAGCCTCATCCACATTGCCGCGCCTGCCAGGAAGCCGCGCCGCTGACGGCTGCGCAGTTTGTGGCCCAGGTGCGCGAATTGCAAGAGCAGCCCGCCCTTGAGGCGGAGACGTTCATGAATAATCTCGATACCTGCGTGGATGAGCAGTTGGGACTATTTACCGCGTTTGATACGCGCGATTTCGTCCAGGCGCCCCTGGCGGTGTATCAGATTGAACTGGCGCATCCACAGTTGCCGGCGGATGGCGCGCAGCCGCGCCGGGTAATCGCGGTGAGCACAGATAACCGCGAGGCGGTGATGCGGGCGGCGCGCAAGGCCTGCGAGCATTACGCGGCCAGCCTGGTCGATGAGCATCGTTTGCTGTCCGCTGAAGACGCGCGCGAGGCTGCTGTTCCCCTGATTTCGTCGGCTGAACTGGGCGGACAGGCCGCGCGAGACGAGCGCTGGACCTGGGCCAGCGATCTACACACGCAGGAGGCGGTGCTGGTACCGGCTGACCTGGCCTTCGCGCTGCCCGGAGCGGAAGGACGCGGCCTGGCGGCTGGCCAGAGTTGGGATGAGGCGTTATGCCTGGCACTGCTGGATCGCTGCAACGAGTTGACGGTCAGACATCTGCTGGACGCTCGCCAGGAGTACAGCCGGGTTGACCTGGAGCGGGCGATTCTCACGCCTATGGGGGTGCATCTCTTCCATTTGCTCAAGGCGGCTGGCGGACCCCTGGCCGTTTACGATGTGACTGGCGCGCTGGGCGTTCCGACCTTCGCGACCTGCTGCTCAGGGCGTGTGGTGGCGTACAGCACGCACTGCGATACGGCGCAAGCGCTGGCGCTGGGACTTGAGTGCGCGGTGCAGCACTACCAGTCAGAACAATTTCAGCAGTCCGATTACGCGCTGACCCCGCTGGCGGATCTGCCCGCGCGCCTGCGCGGGACGCGGCTCTCCACGCCGCATACTGTCATGGCCGAGGCATGGTCCGCGCGCCTGGCGTGGCTGTTACAGCGTTTACAGGAGAACGGCCTGCGCGCCTTCGCCGTTCCGTTAAACCATGATCCGGCCCTGGCGCGGGCCTTGCCTTTTATCGTGCGTGTGCTGGTGAGCGGCAAAGAGTGGCAGAAGGGAGCATAATCCATGCAAGAGCAGAAAGAGCCCGTGATTGGCATGATGGGCAAAGGGCTGATCTATCAGCACATCAAAGGTCATATTGAGGAACTGTACCGGGTTACGCCCCTGAACATGACATGCGAGGAACACCAGCTGGCGAGCTGCGACATGCTTGTGTATTGCAGCGACACCTGGGCACCCGGCAAATTGCAGGAGGTCAATCGACGCTGCGTGCAGGCAGGCGTGGCGCTGTTGCCGGTGTGGACGCAATTTGAAGAGGGCGTAATTGGACCCTGCGTCATTCCACAGCAGCAGGGCTGCGCCACCTGCGCCCAGGTGCGCACGCTGGGCGCGACCGCCTCGGAGGCGGATCGCAAGCTGCTCCGCCATTATTTGATGCGGAAACGCGAGCATGTTACGGCTCAGCCCTGGCTCTCTTCGTTCAGTCTGCGCCTGCTGGCCGTGCTGACCAGGGAGGAGATTACGACCTATCTGCGAGAGCCGGGAGAATTGCGCACAGCCTGCGCGCTGCTCTCTGTTTCCCTGGCGACCCTGGAATGTCGCCGCCACACCTTCCTGCCCTTCCCGGCCTGCGCCGACTGCGGCGAACTGGCCAGGGACCAGGCTGAACTGGCCATGGTGGCGCTGCAATCCCGCGTCAAGCCGGATGCCTTTACCTATCGCATGGACCAGCCCGCCGCCAATCCCGCTCAGATTCTCGCCAGTTACGTTGATCAGCGCGCCGGCCTGGTTTCTACCCTCACCCTGGAACATACGAATCTGTTGCCTCTGGCCTCGTCACACCTGGCCTCCGAAGCAGATAACACCAACGGCACCGGCTGCACACTGCGTCCCGAGCAGAGCAAGGTCGTCTCGGTGCTGGAAGTCATCGAGCGCTACGCCGGTTTACGTCCCCGCAGCAAGCGCACCACGGTGCGCACCAGCTATCGCCAGCTTCATGAGGACGGCCAGCCGGTGCTTGATCCGCTGACCCTGGGTCTGCACACGCCTGAACAATACGAGCAGATCAGGCACGATCATACGCATCGTCCGCTGGTGCCCTATCATCCCGATATTGTCTGTAACTGGGTCTGGGGCTACTCATTCCAGCGTCAGACGCCCATCCTGGTCCCGGAGCACTGCGCTTACTATGGCGTACCCAGCACGCCGGAAAATCCGGCCTTTGTCTTCGATGTCTCCAACGGTTGCGCCCTGGGCAATTGCCTGGAGGAGGCCATTTTCCACGGTATGCTGGAAGTCATCGAGCGCGACGCCTTTCTCATCACGTGGTACGCGCAACTGCCGGTGCCGCACCTGGATCTGAACTCGGTCAATGATCCCACGGCACGCCTGCTGGTTGAGCACCTTGAGCACCAGTCAGGCTATACCATCTCGGCGATGAATATCACGCTCGATCACGCGGTTCCCTGCCTGTGCCTGCTGGGCATTGACGAGGCCAACCGGGAGAACAAGCCGAAAGCTTTTGTCGCGGCAGGCTCGCATCCTCACCCCGAACAGGCGCTTTTGAAAGCTCTGCGCGAGTTCGCCATGTACCTGGCCCATCCGCGCAAACTGGACGAAGAGGGCCGCGCGCAAGCCCTGGCCATGCTGGCTGATTCCAGCCTGGTTCAGCGCATGGACCATCATCCGCTGCTCTACTATCTGCCGGAAGCCTTTGAGCGCCTGAGCTTCCTCTACCACTCGACCGGCCAGCAGCCCTTCTGGCAGGCGTTCAGCGATTTTTACCAGAACCCACCCGCGCGCCTGGATCTGCGCGAGGATCTGGAGGCGCTGGTCAGCTACTATCTCAAGCAAGGACAGGATGTTATTGTAGTTGATCAGACCGCGCCGGAGCATCGTCCCTGCGGTCTACGCTGCGTCAAAGTCATCATGCCGGGTCTGTTGCCCATGACCTTCGGGCAGCACAACCGCCGCATCACCGGCTTCTCGCGCCTGCACCAGTTGCCTTTCACCCTCGGTTACCAGGATCATCCCCTGACGGTCGCGGAAATCAATCCGCACCCGCATCCGTTCTACTAATCCGCAAGCATCCTGAGCATGGAGCAGCGCTGGCAAGCAGCGCCGTTCCATGCTCAAACCTCCGATCCCGTTGGAAAAGCGAGAGAGAGATCGCTGAAGCGGCCCACTTTCTCGCGTTCTGCTTCTGTCGCTTCTGGTGACGTTTCCAACGGGATCACAATCGGGATAACTGATACGCCATGTTCGGACAAAGAATGGGTCATATGTCACTCATCTGCCGGGCCTGGATGGCTGTATGCTTCTCTTAGAAAAATTTTTACTGCTATAAAACTTATATTGAATAGAGGAAGCTCTTTTACGACAAGGAGGTATATCTATGCCGGAATCTATTCTTTATTGTCCGGCGTGTGGAGCTGCAAATGATAGTGCTGAACAACGCTGCTTTGCCTGCCAGTCTTCCCTTGTGCTGGTGGGCGCGGACAAACAGCCGGTTACGCTGCTACGGCAGCGCTATGAAATTCTGGCCCAGGTGGGTCAGGGCGGCTTCGGCGCGGTCTACAAGGCACGGGATACGCAGGAGCACAATCACCTGGTAGCCATCAAGCAGATTAACCTGCGCGGACTGACGCCCCAGGAGATGATCGACGCCACCGATGGCTTTAACCGCGAAGTACAGATTCTCTCCGCGCTGGCCCATGCCCATTTGCCGCGTATCCACACGCACTTTACAGATCCAGATCACTGGTACGTGGTCATGGATTTTATCAAGGGGGAGACGCTGGAGGAGTACGTGCGCGACCGGACATCCACGCGGGCGAACGCGATACGCGCGCTGCCGCTGGAGGAGGTGCTGGATATCGGTCTGCAACTGTGCGATGTGCTGGCGTATCTGCACTCGCGCCAGCCGCCGGTGATTTTTCGCGACCTCAAACCCGCAAATCTGATTCGCACAGCGCGCGGTCAGCTCTATTTGATCGATTTTGGCATTGCCCGTTATTTCAAACCAGGGCAGAGTAAGGATACCATACCGCTTGGCTCCCCCGGCTATGCCGCGCCTGAGCAGTATGGACGCGCGCAAACCGACGCCCGCGCCGATATTTACAGTCTGGGTGCGCTTCTGCATCACCTGCTTTCCCGCGATGATCCCGCCGAAACGCCTTTCACCTTCACCCCGCTCGGTTCACCTGAGCTGACCGAACTGAACGCGCTGATTATGCGCATGATCGCGGGAAATGTGGCTCTGCGCCCCGCCAGCGTGCGCGAAATTGAGCAGACGCTTCTGAAGCTGCGCCGCCAGAGCGGAGGTGAGACGCGCATCTGGCGTCCTGCACCCGGTCAGACGCCACCGCCGGGTGGCTCCCCGCAGTTTCAACTTCACTACAATGTGGCCGCAGCAGCGCCAGCGGTCGCCGCGCCGCGCAAAAAGTCCAGGCGCAAATTCCTCATAGGCAGCCTGGCCACGGTCGGAACTGTGGCACTGGGC
>DASZXF010001133.1:0-2751 GCA_035546055.1 Ktedonobacteraceae bacterium | reverse complement strand
GAGGAGGCTGTCACCAATTTTACCCTGCAAGAACTGGAGAGCCGCCTGGCCGGACGCGGCTTCTTCAAAGCCCATCGCGCCTACCTGGTCAATCTGCAACACATCAAAGCCGTCATTCAATATACTCGCAACAGCTATATGCTTCAACTCGACGATCCGCAGGAAAGTATGATACCCCTGAGCAAGCAGTCAGAGAAGGAATTGCAAGATCTGCTGGGGTACTGAGATCGGCTCTCCTTGAGGCAACTTTTTCTGGGGCAAAACGCGCCGGCTGCGCTGTTTAATGGTTTTTTACTGCCAGGATCAGCGCGATTGGCAGGGTAAAGCCGAGCACGCCATCTTTCTCCTCGAAACGCAGGCGCTCGCGAACGGCTGGCGCGGCTGTGCGCATTCTCTGTTCGATGATGGCGACAGAGGCGGGCGGAGTGCGCATTCTCTGCGTCCACGAGGGAATGTCGAGGAAGATTCCCTGTTCGCTGGCGCTGGAGACGGTGAAGCCGGCGTTTTCCAGCAAGCTTTTCCATGCCGAGATGCGATGGTTGCGCACGTGCGAGGGATCGCGCAGACTCTCGATTTCGTGCAAAACGCTCTCGGCCTCGTCATCCTCCGGCGAGGTTGAGTCGATCAGCAGCAGTTTGCCGCCTGGTTTGAGTACGCGCGCCCATTCGCTGACTGCCAGGGCCACATTGGGAAAGTGGTGCGGAGCCTGCCGGCAGGCCACGACATCAAAACTCTCATCAGCCAGGGGGAGCGCCTGGGCATCGCCTGCGAGATAGCTGATATTCTTGAGTCCGCGCGCCAGAGCTTCTTTCTGCGCGACCTCCAGCATGGGCAGCGTGAGGTCCAGCGCCACTACTTCAGACGCGTGTGGCGCGAGCGCGAAGGCAGCGTGACCGCCCCCTGTGGCGACATCCAGGACGCGTTCGTTGCCAGTCAGGGCCGCGTTTTCCACCAGCCATACCAGGTCAGGGCCGCTGGCATGAACTTTGCTGGTGACGTAATCCGCCGCCGCCGCGCCAAAGTTGGCCTGCACCTGGCGCAATTTCTCCGCATCATTTCCCTCGTGAGCAGCTTTGGACTGATTGATCTCGGACATGAGAGTTCCTTTCGTTGTGGCAGACGTTATTATGTTTGTAATGTTCTCTCAGTATAAGCTCTGCCAGGTGATGTGTCCAATACCTATTTTGGGTTAGCTTGATGCCTTAAATAGATCAACCAGGCCGGGCAGTGACAGGCGCTCAAGCGCTCCAAAGCGCCAGGCCGCTTCTGATTATCGCTTTGCTCAGAAGCGGCCCGGCGCTTTGGGGCGCTGTTTTATCGGATGTATCTCCGGGGGTTACTGGGCGTCTACCGGGCGGTTGCGCACAGCGCTGGCGTGGGCGGGGAAGCCTTCAAAGTCGGCCAGGGTCTGTACGGTGGCGCTGATCGTGGGATAGCCCTCGGCTTTGACGTAGGCGATGCCGGTGCGTTTGAGGAAGTCGTAGACCGAGGTGCAGGAGTAGGTGTGCGCCTTGCCGCCGGTGGGCAGGATGGCGTTGGTGCCAACGGCGTAGTTGCCTGTGCTGAAAGGCGTGTACTGGCCGATGAGGATCTCACCGGCGTTTTTCAAGCGCGGCAGAATGGCAAAGGGTTCGCGGACCTGCACTTCGAGGTGTTCCGGCGCGTATTCGTTGATGAAGGTAATGGCCTCGTCCAGGTTGCTGGTGAGGACGATGGCGCCGGTGCCGTGTTCGCTCTCCAGACCGGTGCGTACAAAGCGCTGACGTGGTTCGGGCAGCGCGGCGATTTTTTCCGGCAGCAGCTTGAGTACCGCTTCAGCGATGGCGCGGTCAGGAGTGACGAGCAGGGCCGAGGAGTCGGGGCCGTGTTCCTGCTCGATCAGCAGATCGCGGGCCAGCAGTTCGGGGTTAGCGCTGGCGTCGGCCAGGGTGATGGACTCGCTGGGGCCGGCTGGCAGGCCGACATCTACGGTGCCGTAGAGCAGGCGCTTGGCAGCTGTAACGTAGCCGCTGCCGGGGCCGGTGATTTTGTGTACGCGGGCGATGCTCCGCGTGCCATAAGCCAGGGCCGCGATAGCCTGGACACCGCCCACGCGATAGATTTCGTGAACGCCGCAGAGGTCGGCTGCCACCAGCGAGGCCGCGTCCACCGAGCCATCGGGCGTGGGCGGTGTGCAGACGACGATGCGCGGCACGCCCGCGATACTGGCCGGGGCTGCCAGCATGTACATCACCGAGGGAAATGAGCCTTTGCCGCGCGGCACATACAGGCCAACCGAGGTGATCGGCGTGACCTGCTCACCTGCGACCACGCCCGGCGCGACCTCGGTAAACCACTGCTCTTGCGGCATCTGCCTGGCGTGGAAGGCGCGCACGTTGGCGATGGCCGTTTCCAGAGCGCCGCGTACCTCTGGATCGAGGGTCGCGTGCGCCTCCTCGATCTCCGCGCGCGTTACTCGCAACTGCGCGGGATCGAGCTGCACGCGATCAAACTGCGCGGTCATCTCCACGACCGCCTCATCTCCGCGCTCGCGAACCTGTTTGATCAGCGGGCGGACGTACTCAAGCAATTCGTCAATCTCAATTTCGGCTCGCCGGAGCAGGCGCTGGCGTTGCTCGGCTCCCAGGCTGGCCAGTTCGTAGAAATGGATCATCCAGCGTTTCCCTTTCTTTAATAGTCCATGCTTTTCGTCGTTGTGCGTGCTCGCGCCTGCGGCGCTCGCCCAATTTAATTTTTTGGTGTGTGGTGGGC
>DASZXF010001132.1:0-7740 GCA_035546055.1 Ktedonobacteraceae bacterium | reverse complement strand
CAGCGCTCGCCAAACCTCATCCCAAAGAGGGGGGCGGGGCGTAACAAGCGCTTGGGGCCGCCTCAGAAACATCAGGGATGACTCATGATCCCAAAGAGGGGGCCGGGCTCAACCAGCGCCTGGGGCCGCCTCAGAAACATCAGGGATGACTCATGACTACACCTTGCTGATGGTGATATCGCCGCTATTGGTGGTGATATCTATCTCGGCCAGGGAAGCGCTGCCAGAGCCGGGAGGGAAGTCGCTGTTAAAATGGCCGCCTTTCTGCGTGACCTTCATTTGCATGGCCGTGCCATCGGGCAGATTCAAAGCGATGGAGCCGCTATCGGTGATAAATTGATTTTTACCCAAGGGGGTGATCGTTCCACCGGTATAGCTGATGGAGCCGTTGCCGCCTGTGCTGAATATGACCTGACCACTGAGATCAACCTGATCCAGCGTGATCGAACCAGTGGCCGAGGTAACGCTGGCGTCATTGACCGAACCATTTTCGAGGTAGATATCGCCCGCATTGGTGTCCAGCGAAGATGTTGGGTTGAGATTGTCGTTGTCCAGGGTGATACTGCCGGAGTTGGTCTGCGCGGTGAGTATACCGGTGAAATCATCAACCTCCAGGTCGTTCATTCCTCCGCTCAGTTTGAGAGCGACATTTTGTGGCACAATCACGGTTACATCGTCATCCGAGGTCAGCACCATGTTCGATCCCTGGTAAAAGACTTTCGGCTCTCCCCCCTGCGCGGAAAGAACCTGAATGCTGGTATCCTGGCCACTCACCGCTTTGACGGTGACATTGCCCGACAGATCGTTGATATCAAGCTCGGTGGCACCATTCAAATTATAGCCCTGGCTACTCTGGACAGGTCCACTTGACGAAATGGCCTGGTAAGCGGAACTGTGCCCGCTGTGACTGAAGAAGGCCATGCTCCCACTGAAGAAGAAAAACAGCATCACAACCACGACGACCCACAACCAGCGTCCGCGTGAGCGGCCTCGTGGACGCCCGCGCAGGGCAGCCGCCTGGTATGCCTCCTGTCGGGCCTGCGGCGGCAAAGGAGCAAGAATGGGAGGGGACGGCGGAACAGGCCACGCGCCCTGATATCCCTGCGTATAAGGGGGCAGGCGGGTGGATAGAGGCGGCGATGGCAGATCTATTGATTCAGCGAGGGAAACAGAAACCGGCGCCGGTGCCACTCCATTTCCCGGCGGCGCTGGGGTTGACCCTGCCGGTTGCCAGTCAGGATCGGCAAATTGCATTTCATGCTCATTGATCATGGCGCGCTCCATTTTTTTCTCGCAATTTTCCAGTTACCAGCATGTACGAATTCTCGACCTCAAAAGTTGCACATCCCGATATATTGCCCTTTCTCGCCGGTGCATCGATACCATTATTTCACTGCACATGTACATATGCAAGTCACTCAGATGAGCCCGGAAGCCTTTTCAGCGCATTTGTATACTATAAGTAGGAAGCCTTATGACTCAAAAGTACAGAAAGCTCGCTTCTACCAAAACGCAACAAGATTGTTTGATAAGGGACTGATACGATGAATATGCTGGTGGGGAAAACCCTCGGTGGGTACCGTTTACAAAGGCTCATCGAAAGTGGTGGCATGGGGGATATTTATCTGGCTCATCATGCCCGCATCGCGCGAAAGGTAGCCATTAAAGTTATTTGCGGCGATTTACGCGCCGTTCCAGAAACCCCGGAGGGGAAACAGGCGGCTGCTCGCTTTGAACGCGAGGCCAGGGCGGTCGCGGAACTGGATCACGACCATATTTTGCCACTCTACCATTTTGGGGACGAGGTCTTTGAGCCGGACTCCCCGCCCATTACCTATCTGGTTATGCCTTATTTATCTGAAGGATCGCTCTGGAACTGGCTGCAAAAGCGCACGCAATACCTGGGCTTTCCCTGGCCTATCTCGGCTGAGGAGGCAGGCTATTACCTGCTCCAGGCAGCCGCCGGACTGCAATGCGCTCACGATCACGGCATTATTCACCGCGATATTAAGCCGACGAATTTCTTGCTGCGCGTGGAGCGCAATCCCTCGAAACCCAGCCAGGGCTCAAATCTGGCGAAGATTTTTCCGCAGGGGCGCCCGCATTTGCTGCTGGCGGATTTCGGGCTGGCGGCCTTCTATCGCACAGGTCGCTCCCTCCATCGCTCGGTGGGCACGCCTCTCTATATGGCCCCCGAGCAGTTTGACGATCCTTCTCTGGCTACTTCGGTCCATGTGGGACCGGCGGCGGACCAGTATGCGCTGGCGGTGATGATTTACCAGTTGTTGACCGGGCGCGCGGTTTTCGAGGGGACCGCTGCTCAATTGCTCCATCACCATCATAATACGCCGCCGACGCCTCCCAGCGCGCTGAATCCGTTGCTGCCAAAGGAACTGGACGCGGTATTTCTCAAGGCGCTGGCGAAGAAGCCTGAGCAGCGTTATCCGACGATTCTTGGCTTCGCTCATGCCTATGAGGCGACGTTGCAGGAGGTGCTTCACGCTCAATCGAAGCAGCAGCGCGCCGGAGCTGGCCCGGGGCGCACGACTGAGGATCAGCAGGAGATGAAGGCGCCGGTTCCGCTGGCGATCCCGCGCCGCGAGTTGTCGACGCTCCCGCTGGCGACGGTGCCCAGACCTCCGATGCCGCGCCGCACGCCTCAACTGGTGGCGATTCCCTCCAGAGTGCCCATCGCGACCCTGGAGGCAGAGAAACCGCGCCAGCGCACGCCGGAGCCGGCAGCCGATGAGCAGCAGGAGTCGCCCGACCGCCTGGCGACCATCCCGCTGCGCAGATTTGCCGATCTGCGCAAGCAATTGCTGGAGTTGGAGACGTTCCAGCCATTCCGGGAGCCGCGCCGCCGTTTGATCCTGGTCCTGGTTCTGCTGGCGTTGCTGGTCCTGCTCGGACTGCTGGGATGGTGGCTGCTGGCCAGCCACGGTATCCACGGCGAAGCCAGCGCGAACTGGCTAGCCAAGCGGTACGATGGGTAACACTACATACGACGGGTGCTCGCTGTCGTGCAGAATGGTCTGCTGAGCCGGCACGAGTTCAGCATCGGCGCCAAAATCATGCCCGGTGTTGGGATTGCGGTCCCAGCGCGGGAAAGAGCTGCTGGTGACATCCAGGCGAATACGATGGCCGGCCTTAAAGAGATTGCTGGTCGACCAGAGATCAATTTCATACTCGTAGGCTTGGCCAGGCTCGATCAAACTCGGCTCGGCGCCCCGGGCAAAAGCGCGGTAGCGGGCGCGCACGATGCCATCAGTGAGATTCTGCGCGTAGCCATCGGGATGCACATCAACCAGGCGGGCGACGAAATCGGTGTCGGGCGCGCTTGAGGTGGCCCACAGGTGGACCTTAACGGGACCGGTGACTTCGACGGCGTTCTCCAGAATACCGGTAGAATAGACCAGCACATCCGGGCGCTGCTCGATGGGACGCTGATCGTAGGGACCGGGACGATACTCGGGAGTCATCAGGAGGGCGCCGCCGCGCGTGGGAACGGGATTGGCTGGATCGTAGACATACTGATCAGATGGCGCTTCGCTGGCTGCGGGCGCGCTGGTGCTCAGGGAGCCATCGCCGTTCAGACTGTTGGCGTGTCCTGCACTGTGCAGGTAATAACGCGTCTCGACGGCTCGCGCCAGCGGCCATGCTTGCTCGTCGCGCCAGACATTGGCTCCCATGACAAACAATTTGATGGGCGCTTCGTTGAGCATACCGGTGTCGATGCCCTTGAGCCAGTGATCGAACCAGCGCACTTGCAGACTGACAAAATCGATCTTGAGATCGATCAGGGCAGCGGTGGAAGCCAGGCCAAAATTCAGTTCGCCGACCGGGTTGGCAACTCCGCCATGCGTCCAGGGACCGATGATCAGCTTGCTCTGGCGCGCGGCAGGCGTGCTCCCCTCTTCGCGCATGAGCTTGAAGTTGGTAATGGTGTCCTGCAAGAAGATGTCATACCAGCCGCCGACATTCAGAGATGGGACAGTAACGTTGTGGTGATGCCCAAGAATGTGCAGAGGCCGAACCAGCTCGAAATCTCGCTCCAACGGATGGGCGTAGTTCTCAAAGAAGGCGGGCGCGATATCCTGCTTTTTAAGGGGCGCGAACTCTTTGAGGGGGAGAGAAGCATAGCCGGTGGTGCCGAGGGCATCCATCTCTTTGACCAGGAAATAGATAGCCTGACCAAGCGCCTGGGGATTGCCCCGGTGACGGCGCATGAGCAGGTCCAGACCCATCTGCAACTGCCAGGAGCCGGCGGACCCCAGTTCTTGCGCGCCACCCCGGAAAAGCATACCGTTAAACGGATCGTTCCAGGTCTGAAAAGGGACGATGGCCTTGAGAGCTGGTGGCTGGTGAATCGCCGCCGACCACTGCGTAAAGCCAAAATAGGAGCCGCCGTACATACCAACCTGACCATCACTGTACGGCAATTGCGCGGCCCAGGCAATGGTGTCCACCCCATCTTCCGGCTCGTGGACAAAGGGCACCCATTCACCCTCCGAGGTCATGCGTCCGCGTGTGTCCTGGACGATGACCACGTAGCCCCGGCGCGCGACCTGGGCCGGATCTAGCAATGAAGAACCGAGGGGAAAATCCTTGCCATACGGCAAACGCGTCAGCAGGACCGGCCAGCGGCCCTCGCCAGCCGGACGGAAGACGTTGGCGCGCAGGATGACTCCATCACGCATTCTGGCGGGCACATCATAATCGACAACGATTTGTTGATTCAGTTGCATTGCCATTGAAAAATCCTCTGTTTCTTGCTCCTGAGAATCTCTGACAGAAAGATAGATCTGCTGTTGTTCATCTTACAACGCCTTACAGCAGAGATGCAATTTTCAGAGTTTTCTCCCTTGACAGGCGCGGAAACCATTGGCTATAGTTGATTTATTCAGCAGCGAATGATTTCTATCGAGATGGGGCCGAGAAAGAGGAAGGACATGCGACACGGAGAACCATTGGAGGGGGAAAAGACGGTACAGATTGTGCATAGGATTGCTCGCGTGCTCCATGCCTTCGCTCAACACGGTCAGGGACCGCTGGGCATCACCGACCTGGCCCATGCCACCGGTCTGCCCAAATCAACCACCCACCGCCTGGTGACGGCGCTGGTCAATGAGCACCTGCTTATTCAGGACGAGGACAGCCATAAATATGCCCTGAGCCTGCGTATTACGGCTCTGGGCGCCAGTATTTTAAGTTCGCATACGGTGCGCAAGGCGGCCAGACCTATCCTGATGGAGTTGCGCGATCAAACCGGCGAGGCAGTTCACCTGGCAGTGCTGGAAGGCCTGGATGCGGTGATCATTGACACCGAGGATTCCTATGTTTTCGCGCGCACTGTCAATACGCCCGGCCAGCACTTACCCGCGCACGCTGTCTCGACTGGTAAGATACTGCTGGCCTATCAGTGGGAGCCGCGCCTGCGCGAAGTGCTCTTTCACTCCACCTTTATGCGTTACACGGAGCGCACAATTACTGAGCCGCGTCTGCTCTTAGAAGAACTGCTGCGGGTACGCGCTCAGGGATACGCGATTTCCAGCAGCGAACTGGAGGAAGGCGTCGAGGCGGTGGCGGCGCCCGTTTTCGATCATCTGCATAATGTCGTGGCCGCCGTTTCGATCAGCGGACCCGGCGAGCGCTGCACGTCCAAACGCGAGGAGTTTATTCCCGTGGTCACACACGCCGGGCAGCAAATTTCGCAGGCGCTGCAATACATCGGCTGGCATTAAACGACTACTCAGGTACCACAAAGATGTATCTCTGCTTTGCGAGCCAGCGTGTGTCTTGACACAGGCCATAAAATTTCGTTAAGCAGAGATGAACGGGCGACAGGGCTGGCCAGAAGGTCATATCTGAGACAAATATGCCAGAAATTGCTATGATCTTCGTTAAAATGAGTGAACGTCAAGGGTTCGGCGCGGACGTGGCAAATACGCGCGCTGAAAAAACCCGCAGGCGTTGATGATCCAGCATTTTTTGCCATGTTATCTCGGGCGTTTGCCGGGCAGGCCAGGACATAAACCGGGCAGCACCGGTACACTGGAAACAAGGAAAGTTGATAGTTATCAGAGCGTAATGAAACGCGAACCAATCACGTCTTTACGACACTTTATTTCTGTATCAGTTGTACGTAGTCGGTCACTGTACCATCGTGGTGAGGCTTTAGTGCATATGTCGATGAAGAGGGAACCCATGCCAGAAGAGCTGTTTGACCAGCAATCAACCGCATATCTCGTGATGAAACAGGGTCCACACATGGGAAAACGTGTGGAACTCTGGAAAGAAATCACCACGATTGGACGCAGCCGCGAATGCGACATCTTCCTGGAAGATCTGGCCGTCCATCGCAAGCAGGCCAGCATTCTGCGCACTGCTCAGGGATATCTGTTGCGCGATGACCATGGCAGCGGCGATAGTCTGGTTAACGAATCCCCCATTACCAGCCATCTGCTGGTCGATGGCGATATTCTGTGTTTCGGCAATACCCGCCTGACGTTCTACGGCCATGAGGGGACACGTCCCTTCCAGCTTGCTTCGTCACGCGGCCAGGAGCGCAAGCTGGTGCTCAAGACAGATCCCGATACCAGTTCTATCGCCAAACTCGATCTGTCGAATTTACGCGGCATGATCGGCAGCTATGATCTGCGCGAGAGCGAAACGACGATTGGACGCAGCCGCGAGTGCAATATCTTCCTGGAAGATCTGGCCGTCTCACGCCTGCACGCGACTATTCGCCAGGTGGCCGATGGTGGCTATGAGATTGAGGATCGCGGCTCGGCGACGGGCACGTTTGTCAATGGGATGCGCATTACTCGCTATCGCCTGATCGAGGGCGATATTGTCCATATTGGCTCCAGCCATCTGAAATTCAGACGCTCTCCTCATTAGCCAGCCAGTTCTGGATGCTCCGCGTGCGCCCGGTGTAGATGTCGCGTGGCGAGCCATCGCGTTGCCGTTGCGCCGGCTCATAGGGGCGTGTGCGCTGGAGAAAGTCATAGACTTCGCGTGGAAGGCTCTCCAGCGTGGCTTCCTGGCGAGCCCGGGTGGACGACATCTCGCGGTAGCGCTCGGCCAGGGGCAAAAGATGAATGGAGCTGGCGAAAGGCCGATTGTCGGCACGCGCCAGCAGTTCGCGCAACTCCTGTTCCCCATCCCCGCCGCGCGGCGCGACCAGCAGGTGAGCCAGGGCAAAGAGCTGGCGCAGAGCGCGGTCGCGGTCGCTATAGTAGCGCGGATCAAGGATCTGCACAATTTTATCAAAACCGACCAGGAAAGAGAGTCGCCGCACCTGCGGAAAGGCCGCGCGGATACCCTGCGCCTGCTCTACATAGAGACCGCGATTGAGCAGCAGAATCCCGGCGTGCCTGACATGGGCGGCCAGCACCCCCTCCAGCAAAACCACGCGATCCAGCAGTGTCATGCGCTCCACTGCTTCTTTGTCAACGATATGCCTGCTCAGTGCCGCGTAGACCTGCCAGTGCCCGCCGGTCTTCCGTCTGGCGAAATCGCGCGCCGCCCGCAACATCGCCAGGTGCGCCAGGGTCGGCGGATTAAACGAGCCAGGAAAGACGATGATATCCCCGCGCGGCTCCCGCGACTTCGGCGCGACCACCGCCCACGGAGGTCCGTCCGGCCTCAGACGCTCCAGCAAACGATGGATATGCTGATACTGCCGGATACGCTGTGAACTCATTGAGATAGTCATACAGCTATTATAACGCATCTCGA
>DASZXF010001131.1:0-3619 GCA_035546055.1 Ktedonobacteraceae bacterium | reverse complement strand
CTTCTATGGCAACTACGCCCTCTATTTTCTGGTTGATCGCCTGCACTATACCCTGGCGCAGGTTCCCATCTTGCAACTCATCGGCGTCCTGGTGAGCCTGGTGACCACCACGGCGGCGGCGATTGGGGGAGGCATCCTTTCTGACCGCCTGGGGAGGCGCAAAATCTTTGTTCTGGTGGCCACATTGTTCTATGGAGTAGGGGTAGTGATTATTGCCTTCGCCCCCTCCTTTGTTGTGTATATGATCGGAGGAGCGCTGGCCGGCATGGCCAATGGGGCCTATGCGTCGGTCGATATGGCCATGACCACGCAGGTGCTGACGAAGAAGGAGAACACGGCCAAAGAGCTAGGGGTGATGAGCATTGCCACGTTGCTGCCGCAGTCTCTGGCCCCAGCCATTGCTCCGCTCTTCCTGGCCATCGGCGGCGGCAACAACTATACCGCGCTCTATCTGATTGCCGGGTTTTTCTTTGTGGTGGGGGCTTTCGCCATCCAGCCAGTAAAGAGCGTAAAGTAAGGAACAAGAAAGCATATGAAAGAACATGCTATGACATCACCTGACGCAAGAACCGATCAATCAACTATCGTCACCAGTCTACGCTTCGAGCAGCTCTCAGATGCTCTGGGCATTGGCACGGCCCGCCCGCGCCTCTCCTGGCTGATTGAAACGACTGCGGAGAACTGGCGGCAGAGCGCGTATGAGATCCAGGCCCAAAGTGCCACGGGCCGGGTGCTGGAGACGACCGGGCGGGTTGCATCGGATCAATCCGTGCTTGTGCCCTGGCCTTTTGCCGATCTTTCCTCGCGTGAGCGGCGCCTGGTGCGTGTGCGCGTCTGGGGCCATGACGGGACGTTTTCATCGTGGAGTTCCCTCGCGCCTGTCGAAGCCGGTCTCCTTACGGCGACGGACTGGGAGGCCCGCTTTATCACACCAACGGATACGACGGATGGAGCGGCGCTGCCTCTGTTGCGGCGGGAATTCGCTGTCCGTCCGGGCCTTGTTCAGGCGCGGCTTTTTCTCACCGCGCTGGGCACGTATGAGGCGGAATTGAACGGCCAGCGGGTCGGCGACCACGTGCTGGCTCCCGGGTGGACCAGTTACAACTATCGCCTGCGCTACCAGACCTTCGATGTAACGGCTCAGCTCCACGAGGGGGCCAACGCCATCGGCGCGTGGCTGGCCGACGGGTGGTATCGCAGCAAATTGAACGGCGGCATGGGCGCGCTCAAGACGATCTATGGTTCGCAACTCGCTCTGCTGGCCCAGCTTGAACTGACCTACGCCGATGGCTCCCGCGAGGTGGTCGCGACGGATGAACGCTGGAAGACGGCTCCTGGTCCCATGCTAACCAGTGACATCTACCAGGGCGAGAGCTACGACGCCCGGCTGGAACAGGCGGGCTGGTCGATGGCGGGCTACGATGACGGCGCCTGGAGAGCTGTCTCCCTGCTCGACCACGACCTGGCTACGCTGGTTGCCCCGGTCGGTCCGCCAGTGCGGCGCACGCAAGAACTCGTCCCTGTTGCCATCACCACCTCTCCCACAGGCCGCACGCTGGTTGATTTTGGCCAGAATTTCGCCGGGCGAGTGCGTTTCACCGTGCGCGGCGCGGCTGGCCAAACGATCACCCTGCGCCATGCGGAACTGCTAGTCGATGGCGAATTGTACACCAGGCCGCTGGGTCAGGCCAAAGCCACCGATACTTACACCTTGCGTGGAGAGGACCAGGAGAGCTGGGAACCGCGCTTCACCTTCCACGGCTTCCGCTATGTCGAAGTCACCGGCTGGCCAGGCGAGTTGCGTATCGAGGATATGCGCGGCATCGTCTGCCATTCTGACCTGGAGCGCACCGGCTGGTTTGCATGTTCAGACCCGCTGATCAACCGTCTGCACGAGAATGTCGTGTGGAGCATGCGCTCGAATTTTCTCGACGTACCGACAGACTGCCCACAACGAGCCGAGCGCCTGGGCTGGACCGGCGATATTCAGGTCTTCTCCCCGACCGCGAGCTTCCTCTATGACACAGCAGGCTTCCTCTCGTCCTGGCTGGCCGATCTGGCGTCAGAGCAGCAGGCACTTGGCGGCAGGGTACCGGATGTGGTGCCATGTACGTTGATGGGCGTTCACGACGTGGCCCAGGCCGGTTGGGGCGATGCTGCGGTGATTGTCCCCTGGGTACTCTACCAGCGCTTCGGCGATCTCGGCGTCCTGGAAGCCCAGTTTGCCAGCATGTGCGCCTGGGTCGATTTCGTCGCGCGCCTGGTGGGCGAGGAGCGGCTGTGGAACAAGGGCTTCCAGTATGGCGACTGGCTCGATCCCACTGCACCACCTGACCAGGCCGAGCAGGCCCGCACTGGCAGCGACCTGGTGGCAACAGCCTGCTTCGCCCACTCCACCGCACTGGTGGGTACCATCGCTGGCTTGCTGGGCAAAAGCGCGCAAGAGCAGCAGTATAAAGAACTGGCCGCGTCGGTGCGCACTGCCTTCACCGCAGCCTTTCTCACGCCTGCTGGCCGCGTGAGCTACGAGGCCGAGACAGGCTACGCCCTGGCGCTGCAATTCGGCCTGCTCAGTGATCCCGCGCAACGTAAAGTGGCGGGCAGGCGGCTGGCTGAACTGGTGCGGAGGGCCGGGTATCACATCTCCACAGGCTTCCTGGGCACGCCGCTCATCTGCGACGCCCTGTGCGAGGCCGGCTACGAGACCCTCGCCTATCGTTTGCTCACCCAGCGCGAGTGCCCCTCCTGGCTCTTCCCCGTCACCATGGGCGCGACGACCATCTGGGAACGCTGGGATGCCCTGCAGCCCGACGGAACGCCGAACCCCGGCCAGATGCTCTCGTACAACCACTACGCCTTTGGGTCCGTAGCGGACTGGCTGCATCGCACCGTAGCCGGCCTGGCGGCAGCTTCGCCGGGCTATCGTCGCCTGCGCCTTGCGCCACGGCCCGGCGGCGGCCTCACCTCGGCCAGTGCGCGCCATCGCACGCCGTATGGTCTGGCAGCGCTGGCCTGGCAATTCGCTGATGGTCAACTATCGGTTACAGCCACGGTGCCAGCGAACACCACGGCCACCGTGGCCCTGCCCAATCAGGAGAGCTTTGAGGTCGGTTCAGGCACCTATCGCTGGAGTATCCCCTTCAGCGCTCGTCAGATAACCCTCGATACTCCGCTGGGGGTGATCCTGGACGACGAAGTTGCCTGGAACACCATCTTCCAGACGCTTGCTCACGTGATCCCCGGTTTCTCGGACCTCGATCCCGCGACCATCCGCAACGCCATGAAGGGCTATGACGATGTGCCAGCCCGCTCTGTGCTGGGCCAGATGCCAGGGGGTGAATACTTCCTGCCCCTGATCGAGCAGGCACTTGGTCAGTTGTAAGGAGGATAGCTATGCACAAAGAGCTGCTTTTTCTGACGGATGACCAGCGGGTCCATCTGACAGCCTTTTCCAGGCTGAAAGCTATCCTGCGGCGCGTGGGCGCTCGCACGTGTGAAGCGCTCCAGGAAGCGCTTATTCAGGCGTTGCCCGGCATCACTGCGCCCGATGCCCTCGGATGGTTTCTGCATTGGGGGTATCCCGCTCCTGAAACAATGGAAAGAGCTTAACAGTTCTAAC
>DASZXF010001130.1:0-11404 GCA_035546055.1 Ktedonobacteraceae bacterium | reverse complement strand
CGCTGCGCTCCCTGCACCCTCGCTGGCGATGGCCCTGGCTTGACTTGTGAGTAACCCTGCCCGGCAAGGTGCGCCTCATCTGGCCGCGCTCCCCCACGGCGCAGCCAGAGTTGCTCAAAATCGCGGAGGCTTGACAGGTCGAGGTTTCTTTTCTATACTAAACTTAGTTAGTTTACCATCATCGATGTAAGTCGGGTGCCGGGACTGCGTGGCCTGGCGCCTCATCATCCGCAGGAGGATCAGATTTTATGTCTTCCAGTGAAGTATTTGCCTCAACGCCCTTGAATCGGCGTCAATTTGTCAAACTGGCGGGAGGGGCGACGTTGAGCCTTTCCGCGCTGCTGGCCGCGTGCGGCGGTTCTTCCGCGAACAATGGCAGTGGCGGCGATCTCGCCATCCATTTCCTGTCGGTGCAGAATAACACTCAGGCGTGGCCGACTATTCTCAGTGCGATCACGGCCACGTATGCGAAGACGCACGCGGGCACGACCTTTACCGTGGACTATGTGCCGCAGACCAATCTGTATCAGAAGGTGCAGTTGCTGGCCGCGCAGGGCGCTCTCCCGGTCCTCTATAACACGCCTCCCGCTGATACGGTGACGCAGTTGATTAAAAACGGGGAGTTGCTGGACCTGGAGCCGACCCTGCAACAGCTTGGCGTGACGCAACAGATTGTGCCGTCGGCCATCAGTATTTCCAAGAAGATCTTTAATGGCACGTTTGTGGCGCTGCCCTTTGAGTTGAATATCGAGGGCTTCTGGTACAACAAGCAGATATTTAGCCAGAATGGCCTGCAAGCGCCGACGACCTGGGATGAGTTGAGTCAGATGGCGGCGAAGTTGCAGAGCAAGGGCATACAGCCGTTCGCCGCTTCTGGTATCCAGGGCTGGCCGCTGACACGCCTGATTGGCAATTATTTGTTCCGCAAGCTCGGTCCCACGGCGCTGGATGATGTGCAAAGCGGGAAAGCTAAACTGACCGATCCGGCCTATGTGGACGCGGCTCAGCAGGTGGCGAACTGGGGCAAAGAGGGCTATTTTGGTAAGGGCGTGTCAACCCTCGACTATACTCCGGCGCTGGACCTCTTTTTGCAGGGCAAGGCGGCGATGATCTACATGGGAAGCTGGGCGCTGGCTGATTTCAACAATCCCTCGGAAACGACCATTGGCGCGGACAATATTGGCTATTTCCGCTTCCCGAATGTGGTCGGCGGCGTGGGCACTGCGGACCAGACGCCGATGAATTCGGGCCAGACAACTTCGGTGAACAAGGCAAAGTATACTGACGCCTTCGGACAATGGCTGGCGTATATGGTGCAAAATTACGGCGATGTGGCGCTGGCAAAGCAGGGCGCGGTGACGGGCTTTGCTGTCCACAACAAGCCCGCTTCTCTGCCGGCGCTGACGGGCCTGGTGATCGACGAAATCGCCAAAATTACGCAGCCGGTCCTCTGGTTTGAAGCGCTGTTCTCGACGAAGGCGACCAACATTTCGCAGCAGGATGCCACGCCGCTGGTGACTGGCTCGATGTCGGCTGCCAATTTTATGGCCGCTGTACAGCAGGCGCTCTAACTTCTGGAGAAGAGCGTCCGCCGGCGCGGGATGGCGAGAGAGCTTCGCGTCTCCGCGCCGGTGGGCGCGTTTCTGATGGCGCGGACGTGGGTGGATGGCAAGCCGCGCGCATTGGCATGTTGCTGGTGTACCTTAACCGGGCCGCCCCACGCCACCTGTCAGGCAGAGGTTGCTGACTCTCTGGAGGTTTGGATGAAAACACTCTTACGCGATTGGAAGGCAACGCTGGTTCTGGTGGGACCGGCTTTGCTGGTGTATACCCTGGTGGTGCTCATACCCATTGTCTGGTCGCTTGGCTATACCCTTTTTGAAGGCAATGTGCTGGCTGGCTTTGAGTTTGTCGGACTGCATAATTTTGTGCTGTTGTTCACAGATCAACTCTTCTGGGGCGCGCTGTTTTTTACCGTGAAGTACGCGCTGTGCGTGACGCTTGGCCAGGTGGGCATTGGTCTGCTGCTGGCTCTGCTGTATTTCTTTGCCCTGCGCAGATCGTCGGGCCTGATTCGCACGCTGGTCTTTTTTCCCGTGGTGTTGCCTACGGTGGCGGTGTCGCAGTTGTTCGCCAAGATCGTGGAGATCTCCCCGCAGTATGGACTGGTCAATTCGCTGCTGGCCAGCGCGCACCTGGAGAGTTTAGTGCAACCGTGGCTGGGCCAGGGCGGATCGGCCTTCTGGGTGATTGTGATCATGGATGTCTGGCGCTCGATGGGCTTTTACGCGGTGCTGCTGTTTGCCGGACTGGTCGATCTGCCAGGGGAGCAGATTGAGGCGGCGCGCATTGATGGCGCTTCAGGCTGGCAGTTGATACGCAGCGTGGTCCTGCCGCAGTTGCAGCCGATTCTCTTTTCCTCGCTCATCTTTAGCATCAATGGGACGCTCAAGGTCTTTGATAGCGTGCTGGCGTTGACGAACGGCGGACCGGGACAGGCGACTACGCCGCTGACGCTGTATATGTTCAATACAGCCTTTTCCAACGGCGAGTATGGCTATGGCAGCACTATCGCGACCGCGCTGGCGATCCTGAGCCTGCTGGTCACGATAGTGATCTTTGGCTCGGCGCGCCGCGATGTGGCTTAGAAAGAGAAGAGAGAGATGTCGTACATCCTGACAAATGTCCCCCGGACGAGAGAGAAGATCACGCCGCGCACGCGCTGGCGCGGAGGAAGATCGACGCGGCTCCTGGTGGGACGCGTGCTGCTCTGGCTGGCTATCGCGGTTTTGCTCATTATCGAGGTTGGTCCGCTGCTCTGGCTGCTGCTCTCGTCCTTTAAGGCGGATAAGGAATTTACCCTGGAGCCGCTCTGGGCCTTGCCGGCTGGCCTGGACTGGCAGAATTACATCAACGCGGTGACGACGGGCAATATCGGCACCTATTTTTTGAATAGTCTGCTGACCGTTTTTCCCGCGCTGGCTCTGATCCTGCTCTTTGGCCTGGCGGCTGGCTTTGCGCTGGAGGTGATGGTCTGGCGCGGACGCAATACGGTGCTGCTGATCTTTCTGGCCGGCATTCTGGTGCCGGTACAGATTGTTCTGCTGCCCCTCTTTACGATTTACTTTCAGGCCCAACTGATCGACACGCGCTGGGCTTTGATCATTACCTACACCGGCTTCGGTTTACCGCTGACGGTTTTTTTGATGGCGACGTACTTTAAGGCAATCCCCCGCGAGATGATTGAGGCGGCGGTGCTCGATGGCGCCAATATCTACCAGATTTTCTTACGCGTGGGCGTGCCGATGGTGATGAATGGGCTGGTGACGGTGGCGCTGGTCCAGTTCTTTTTCCTCTGGAATGACCTGCTGTTCTCCTTGACCTTTATCAGTAGCGATAGCCTGCGCACGATTCAGACTGGATTGCTGAACTTTACTGGAGAGTATGGCCAGATCCAATGGGGGCCAACGTTCGCGGCAATCTGCCTGGCCGTTTTTCCAACCCTGCTGCTCTACCTGATTCTGAATCAGCGGGTGATTAAGGGACTGACGGCTGGCTCGCTCAAAGGCTAGACACTACACCGACCTTGCGACAGGAGAAAGCATGTCATACCAGGAAGCAGAATCCCTTTTTTATGAACGATTATCCGAGGGGCAGGCAGATGGGGAGCCTGGCCTGGCGGTTGGCGAAATCCGCTTTGAATATCAGCGGGAGGCGCTCGGTCTTGGCGTGCCGCGCCCGCGTGTCTCGTGGTGGATGAAGCACGCTCCTCCGCGCTGGCGGCAGGCGGCTTATGAGATGGAGGCCTATGATACGACAGGCCATCTCTACGGGCAGACGGGGCGCGTGTCCTCCGCAGAGTCGGTGCTGGTCCCCTGGCCTTTTGCCGCGCTCCGCTCACGCGAAACGCTCTCTGTCCGCCTGCGCGTGTGGGACATGGATGGCGCGGTTTCGCCCTGGAGCCAGTTCTCGCCGGTCGAGGCGGGTTTGCTCGCCGCCGATGATTGGAACGCGCAGTTTATCACGCCTTCCTGGGCCGAGGACCGGACGCGAGCGCAGCCGGCGCCGTTTCTACGGCGCGAGTTCGAGGTGCAAGAGCGGATCAGCCAGGCTCGTCTGTATATCACCGCGCTTGGCGTCTACGAAGCTCATCTGAACGGCCAGGTGGTCGGAGATCAGGTATTGGCGCCGGGCTGGACCAGCTACCCCTCGCGTCTGCTCTACCAGACCTTTGATGTGACCGCGCTGCTGCGCCCTGGCCGCAATGCCCTGGGGGCGATCCTGGGCGACGGCTGGTATCGCGGACGCCTGGGCTTTAACGGAGGTACACGCAATATCTACGGGGAACGCCTGGCCTTGCTGGCCCAACTGGAAATTCGCTACACGGATGGCCGTGTTGAGCGCGTGGTCACTGACGAGCACTGGCGGGCGACTACGGGACCGCTGCTGGCCAGCGATCTCTACGACGGAGAAACTTACGATGCGCGCCTGGAACTCGCTGGCTGGTCCGCTCCCGGCTACCAGGATCAGACCTGGATGCCTGTGCAGGCCGTTGAGCACGACCTGCATACGCTGGACGCCCCTCCTGGTCCACCGGTGCGCCGTAAAGAGGAACTGGCCCCGGTCAGGGTGTTTACTTCGCCGTCCGGGCGCACGCTGCTGGACTTCGGGCAAAATCTGGTGGGACGCCTGCGCCTGACGGTACGCGGGGAGGCCGGTCGGACCATCACGCTGCGCCACGCGGAGGTACTCGAAAACGGTGAACTGGGGACGCGTCCCCTGCGCACAGCCCGGGCCACGGACCGCTACACCCTGCGCGGCGATGATGAGGAGACCTGGGAGCCGCGTTTTACTTTCCACGGCTTCCGCTATGCCGAAGTAGAAGGCTGGCCCGGTGAGCTGGCAGCAGGCGCGCTTCTGGCCGTGGTCTGTCATACGGATCTTGAGCGCACCGGCTGGTTTGCCTGTTCCGATCCCCTGCTCAATCGCCTGCATGAAAATGTCGTCTGGAGTCTGCGCGGCAACTTTTTCAGTCTGCCTACGGATTGTCCGCAGCGCGATGAACGCCTGGGCTGGACCGGCGATATCCAGGTTTTCGCGCCCACGGCCAGTTTTCTCTACGCGAGCGCGGGCTTTCTCGCCTCCTGGCTGGCCGACCTGGCCGCCGAACAGGGCGCGGACGGCATGATTCCCTACGTGGTGCCAGATGTCCTGCCGGCGCGTCTGCCTCCCGATATCGGCGGGACCACCCTGCCGGCGGCGGCCTGGGGAGACGCGGCGGTGCTGGTGCCCTGGACGCTCTACCAGCGCTACGGGGATAGCGGTATCCTGGAGAGGCAATTCGCCAGTATGCGCGCCTGGGTTGACCTGGTGGCGCGCCTGGCTGGTGAGCGCCTGCTCTGGGAGCGGGGTTTCCAGTTCGGCGACTGGCTTGATCCGAGCGCGCCCACCGACAATCCCTCGGTGACGCGCACAGACCCCGCCGTGGTAGCGACCGCCTATCTGGCTCATTCAGCAGGCATTCTCGGCCAGATCGCGCGGATTCTCGGACGGGAGGCTGAAGCAGCTCACTATCTCGACCTGGCCGCCAGGGTGCGCGCGGCCTTCGCCGCTGAATATATCACGCCGGCAGGCCGGGTGCTGAGCGATTCCGAGACCGCTTACGCTCTGGCGCTGCAATTCGATCTGCTCGACGCCCACCAGCGGCAGCGAGCTGGCGAGCGCCTGGTGGAACTGGTTGAGAAAAGCGGCTACCGCATCAGCACCGGCTTTGTGGGGACACCGTTGATCTGCGATGCCCTCTGCTCCGCTGGCGCCTACGACACGGCCTTTCGTCTGCTGAATCAGCGCGCCTGCCCGTCCTGGCTGTACCCGGTCACGATGGGCGCGACGACCATCTGGGAGCGCTGGGATAGCATGTTGCCGGATGGCTCAATCAATCCCGGCGATATGACCTCCTTCAACCATTTCGCCTTCGGAGCCGTGGCCGATTGGATGCAGCGCGTAATCGCCGGTCTGGCTCCTGCCGCACCCGGCTACCGCCGCCTGGCCATCCAACCCCACCCGGGCGGCGGCCTGACCCATGCCCGCGCGACTCTGCGCACGCCCTACGGTCTGGCCGAGTCCGGCTGGGTGCTGGATGGACCACAGTTCACCCTCAAGGTGATCGTACCGCCCAACAGCAGCGCCAGCGTC
Organism: Ktedonobacteraceae bacterium; assembly: GCA_035546055.1. Lineage (GTDB taxonomy): Bacteria > Chloroflexota > Ktedonobacteria > Ktedonobacterales > Ktedonobacteraceae > Paraktedonobacter. The sequence goes on along the minus strand of DASZXF010001130.1, from coordinate 5,209 downwards.
ACCCTGCCCGGCAAAAACGAGCCGCCCGTTGAGGTCGACTCCGGCACCCACACATGGTCCTACACCTACCCCGCAGCCGCTGAACATCGTTCATGAGGTGACAGAGCATGTGAGCATGGAAACCCGCTGCCGCTCGCTCCCGGAATCGCCCGCAATGAGAAAGAGGGCCGCTTCAGCGAGCCCTCAGCCGGGACGCCCGCCACGCCGCAGAGGCCGCAGCGCCGCGACCAGGCGGGCGGAGACACCGGCTCTCCCCGCCCGCTCGCGGGAACAGGCAACGCTCGCCGCCACGCAGGCGAAACAAGATGGCTGGAGCAGAAATGCTTCAGCCAGGAAGACGCCCCGCGAGCGCTGCGTGCCTGCCTTGACGCGCCTGCGCCTTGGCTGATGGTCGGCTGAACAGGCACAGCCAGGGCAACGGTGGATGAGAGGCTCTGCTTGAGGTTTTTGCTACTTGCATCGCACAGGCGGGCATGTTATGCTCAGATTGAGCCAGGAAAATGCAACCCGCAGGGGAACTGGCTCGTTTTTCCCTTTATGAGGAATCTAAAAAACAGGTAAAGGCGGGCGAGTACGTGGGTAATCGCTGTTTGCTTCAATGCTCCCGGTCTCATATCCATTTTTTTATCAGCCTGTGCTGCTGTCTGCTCTTGCTGGCTGCTTGCGGGAGCCAGGCAACGACGACAACGGCCATCGGTACGACAACACCAACGACCAGGCAGACGCTGGTCCTTCCCAATGTGGGCACTCAGGATCTGGATAGTCTTGATCCTACCCAGGCCCAGGATGCCAATGCGCTGCTGGCTCTGAATATGCTCTATAGCGGTCTGGTACGCCTGGATCAGCAGTTGAACGTCATTCCCGACCAGGCAAGCTGGACTATTTCGGCGGATCGCAAGACCTATACTTTTCAACTCAAACCTGACCTGACCTTCTCCGATGGCACGCCGATTACCGCGCAGAGTTATGTCTACAGTCTGACGCGCGCGCTGCTGCCGGAGACCAATGCCAGCAATGCCATGCTGCTGCTGGGCAATATCGCGGGCGCGGCAAAGGTAAATAGCGGCAAGGCGACGACGTTGAGCGGAGTCAGGGCGATCAACGACCAGACTTTGCAGATTACGCTGACGACGCCAACGGAATATTTCCTGCAAGCCCTGGCGAGTCCGCTGGCTTTTGTGGTCAATCAGAAGGTGGTGGGTACCGAGGCATGGACCAATCGCGGTGGAGGCAGTGGCCCCTTTGTGGTCAAAACGTGGCAGCACAATACCAGGATGGTGCTGGTCCCCAATGCCCATTACTACGGGGCGCACACCCGCCTGCAAGAGGTCGATATGATCTTCGCGGTCGATGCGCACGACGCTTTTCAGGCTTACCAGGGTGGACAATATAACTTTGTCTGGAATCTCGATGCGGCTGATCTGAATGCCGCGCGGGGACTGGCCGGTTTTACAAGTCAGGCCCAGCTCCAGACTGACGCGCTCTTCTTCGATACCCAGACGCCACCTTTTGACCAGGCGGCGGTGCGCCAGGCTTTCGCTTATGCCATTGATAAAAATCTGCTGGCGCAATCGACTATGATCAACTCGGTTGTGCCGGCCCCGACGATTATTCCAGAGGGTATTCCGAACTACCAGCCAGCGTTGACCAGCCTGGACTATGATCGCGCGAAGGCGCTGGCCAGTTTGCAAACGGTCTATCCTGATGCGTCGGAGATGCCGCAGGTGACGTTCTTCTACCCCAGTTCGCTGGTCTCGACGGCGGTGGCGACGACGCTACAACAGATGTGGCAGACCGCGCTGGGCATTCAGGTCAAGCTGGTACCGGAAGAGGCTCATGCCTATTATAATGAACTGAGCGCTCATCATATCACCTTTGGCTTTGCGCAATGGAACGCGGATTTCCCCGATCCTTACGACGCGCTGGCCCTGAATCTGCTCTCCGGCGCTCCGCAAAACTGGGGGCAGTGGCAGAATCAGCAGTTCGACCAGTTGATTCAACAGGCCGAACAGGCCAGCGGCTCCGGGCGCCTGGATCTCTACGCCCAGGCCGAACAGATTGCTCTTAACGACGTGGGCTGGCTGCCCCTCTATCACCAGACCCTCGCGGCGATCATCCCGGCGACGGTCCACGGCGTTACCCTGACCCACATGGGTCTGTACTTCGGCGACTGGTCGCAGGTCTATCTCAGCGCGCGTTAACAGCATAGCAGGCAAACCATCACTCAGGCCGGCGTCTCCGTCTGACGGGGGCGCCAGTTTGCTTTTCTCCCTCCAACTGAGAAAACACCTCTGGCAATCTATATGCTAAGATAGAGGGTGGTAGATTGCCCTCTGGCCAGGGACGATTTTCAGGCCGGGAGGACGTTTTATTTTGTAGTTTGTGTCAGATAGTGCGCGGAGATTGTTTTTGCGATTGAAGGAGGGTTTGTATGACCAGCACACCACCCAACGGATTTACCCGGCTCGCTGGTAGCGAACGCACACTGCCAGCCCGGGCGCGCCAGGTCGCGCCAGCCAACCCGCATGAACGTATTGAGGTGAGCGTTTATTTGCGTGACCCCGCTGATGGACAGGGCGGAGATCTCGCGACCCACGCCAGCCAGCCGGGTCCACAGTTGAGCCGGGCCGAATATATTGCCCGTCATAGCGCTTCCCCGGAGGATGTGACCAGAGTCGAGCAATTTGCCCATCGTCACCACCTCCAGGTGATTGAGGTCAATCTGGCCTCGCGCAAGGTGGCACTGGCCGGCACAGTCGCCCATATGTCGGCGGCCTTCGGAACCGAACTGCACCAGTACGAGCGTAATGGGCGGACCTTTCGCGGACGCTCCGGCTATCTCCATGTGCCCGAGGAGATTGATCAGGTCATCACCGGCGTCTTCGGTCTGGACGACCGCCGGCAGGCCAATCCTCACTTCCGCATAGCCAGCCCGCACAAGCCTGCTCGTCCCAATGGCTTCACCCCGCCGCAACTGGCGCGTCTGTACGATTTCCCCACGGACGCCGATGGCAGCGGTGAATGCGTGGCCCTGATTGAACTGGGCGGAGGATATAACGATGCCGATCTCACCACCTATTTCCAGCAACTGGGCATCACCAGCCCACGGGTCATTAGCGTGAGCGTGGATGGCGCGAACAACAGTCCCGGTGATCCCAATGGCGCGGACGGCGAGGTAGCGCTGGATATCGAAGTGGTCGGCGGCGTGGCTCCTGGCGCCCTCATCGCGGTCTATTTCGCCCCCAATACTGATCGCGGCTTCCTGGACGCCATTACCCAGGCGCTGCACGATACGACCAACAATCCTTCGGTGATCTCGATCAGCTGGGGCAGTCCCGAAAACAACTGGACCGAGCAGACCATCACGACCATGGACCAGGCGTTCCAAACCGCCGCAGATCTGGGCGTGACCATCTGTGTGGCCGCCGGGGATAACGGCTCCAGCGATGGCGTCAACGACAATCAAGCGCACGTGGACTTTCCCGCCTCCAGTCCGCATGTACTGGGCTGCGGCGGCACACGCCTGAACGCCAGCGGCACAGAGGTTTCCAGCGAGGTGGTCTGGAATGAGACGGCCTCCGGCGAAGGCGCAACCGGCGGCGGGATCAGCGACACCTTCCCCGTTCCCGCCTGGCAGACCAGCGCTCAGGTGCCGCCCTCCGTCAACGATCAGCACGCCGGGCGCGGCGTCCCCGATATCGCCGGCGATGCCGATCCCCTGACCGGCTACCAGGTCTACTTCGATGGGCAGAGCGTCCCCATTGGCGGCACCAGCGCCGTAGCCCCGCTCTGGGCCGGCCTGCTCGCCCTGATCAACCAGAAACGCGGCAAGCCTGTTGGCTTTTTGAATCCGTTCCTCTATCAGAACTACGCTCAGCTCAGCCAGAGCAAAGCCCTGCGCGATGTCACCAGCGGCGACAATGGCAGCTACTCAGCCGGTCCCGGCTGGGATGCCTGCACTGGCCTGGGCACGCCTGATGGCGCCCTGCTCCTGCAAGCGCTGCTGACCACGCAGGAATAGGCGCGGCGTTCAGCGCTCACGCAGATAGGACATGGAACAGCCCATCCTCACTGACCGGGAGATGCCAGAGAGGATGGGCTGTTCCATGCTCGCGCCCGCAAGACTCTGCTCGCTAACTACAGGCACAGCACGCATTGAGAGAAGTTTGTCCGCGCCTTCGTCATCGCGATGAGAAAGACTCAGACAAAAGCAAAAGACTGCAACATAGGCGCGAAATAGGTCTGGCGAGCCTGGGCAAAGGTCCGCTTGACTCCCATGTAGATCAGGACCACCCCCTGCGTGCTGGCCGCGTGCGCCGGGTGATTGGTGGCCAGGATAATCACCTCCCGCTCAACCTGCACGCCATTGGTCAGAGTCGTCCCGCTGAGCGCGCGCTGACTCCAGGTCGTCCCGGCCAGGGTCACGGTTGAGGCCATAGCCACTGACTGTGGATGGCTCAGGGATGCCTTCACGCTGGCCAGGCTGGTATCCGCGAGTTGACTGGCGCTCACCTTCCCATCCACGTTAAGCTGCATATTCACCGTCAGGTTATACGTTCCCGAAGCATCCGACAGACTCACCATCGTCCCGGCAGTGCGCACCACCCAGGTCTGCGGATAGTGCAGCGCAAACATACTGCCCGTATACGCCTGGAACGTCACCGTAGCCACGGCAGGAGGAGGCGTCACCTGAAACTGAGGCGTGGTAGGAGAGGCCAGCGCCGAGGAGGTGGTACCATCAGTCCCATCGTCACACGCAGCCAGCAGCAGCACCAGCGCCAGCAAACACAGCAGCAGCAGCAACCTCCCGGTTCGTCTCCGCCATGCGCGCACCCGCCCGGTCAGAGCCCCGGCCCCGCCAGGCGGCAATCTTTGCAATCCATGCATTATTCACCTCGTTGAGCAAATAAATAAAGCAACATCTGCTACGAGTATAGTCACACCTGATATATATGTCAAGATGTCTATACCACATAGGGGTGGTTCTGGGGGCAAAAATGTGAACCTCCCCATACCACATGGGTAGATCTCATCTTTTCGCAGGCAAGAAGCCTACCAGAGACAAAGCTCGCTGATGCTTGCTGGCTAATATGACAATTGTTGTCAGATATGTGTGGTACAGTGAAGGAAAGCAATCTGCACAGAGTCAAGACGGGGGCTGAACCATGCGAGCAGACCGATTACTGTCAATTATGCTTCTCTTACAGGT
>DASZXF010001129.1:0-13445 GCA_035546055.1 Ktedonobacteraceae bacterium | reverse complement strand
ACCAAGCTGGCGGATCGCGGCAGCTTCCAGGCCGCCGGCCTGATCACCGACGCCGAACTCTTCCTGCGCGAACTGGCCGAAGCTTTGCACGAATAAGCCAGGAGAAACAGTCTTCATACCTCATTTTTTCACGAAAAGACTGGCCCGCTTTGCCGAAGCAGAGCGTTTTGTGAGGTATTGCAACAAAATGCATACAGCGCATTTTGCTGCAATACCTCACAAAACAGGTGCGAGCACGCACCACTATGGAGTTCAGATAGACCCTCCCTTTCAGTTATGGTGATTTATACTTATAAATATATGGGATAAATGACCCTTTGTGTAACATATTTTTCCCTGGTACGATTATAGAAGTGAATACGAAAATAACACGATGACATACAACGTAAAGCGTCTCTAGCGTCTCGCGATGAGGAGATCTATCTGGGGAGGTGACATGCGTGTTCACGGCTTAAAATCTCCGGGGCACCACTTTGGCTGGCTGATGGGCCTGTTCTGTTTTGGACTGGCGATTCTGTATCCTGCGTTACCCCGTGGGCTATTTCTCTCGGGCTACCCTGGCAGCGGGAGTCCGCTGGCGGACTGGAGCTATCTGTTTGTCAACAGTACCCTGGCGTCTGGTGGCATTGTCTGGCACATTATCAGTTATCTACGCTGGCAAACGTTCATCCTGGATCCCTGGACGGCACGCACGCTGTTCGCTGAGTTTGCGCCATTCTGTTTTGTCCCCATTGTTCTGCCGCTGTGCGTATGGTTGTTCTGGAGTCGGCTGGTGACGCTCTCCATCAGGACGCCGACGACCTGGCGTGGCGTGGAGAGCGTCCTGCTGGCCCTGGTTTGCGCCGGCGTGCTCATTTACCTGCTGGATCAGATCGGCGCGCGTGTTTTGCTCCACATCATGTTTGTCACCCTGACAGCTAACCTGGAAATACGTGGACTGATGGAGATCATCTGGCGCATTTCGGTGGGACAGCTGGTGCTGCTGGCGTTTCCTCTGCTGGCGCTGGGAGGCGGGCTGGCCCGCTATCAGCAGCTCCATGAGACGCGTCCCAGGTTCAAACAGCCGATCCCGGCCACCATATCTCAGCCTATCTTCCAGGACGAAAAAGCTTCGGGAAGCGCTCATGTCTGAGGGAGGACACGGGCGGCCATGTGTTCAAGGCGTGCGGCCACCTGGCGGAGTTCGTCCTTGAGTTCGGGCGGCTTGATAACGATGAACGGCCATTCCATGCGCACCAGCATGGTCTCGGCCAGCCAGCGCAGATTGCCGACCGAGCAGCGCAGCATGACGCCCTGGCTGGTCTGTTCCAGGCTGGCCACGGCTGGCTGAATAACCTGGCGGAGTTCTTCCAGGGTGGTCTCCACCAGCACTTCGACGGGCCAGGTAGCCGGCGTGTTGCTGAGGGCGTGCATAACATATTCGACGCAATCGAAATCCAGCGGACGCGTGAAGGTTTCGTCACGCATCTCCGCTTCGCTGATACGATCCAGGCGAAAGACGCGTATCCCCTGGCGCAGATGGCAATAGCCGACGCTGTACCAGTAGCCGCCCCGATAGACCAGGCCATAAATATCGGCCTCGCGTTCGCTGGCGCTACTTTCCCAGGCTTGATAGCGCAGAAAGACACGACGCTCCAGTTGCGCGGCAGTGCAGAGGGTAAGCAGAATTTCGCTGCTGGTGTTGACGTTGTAAGGGGGAAAAGTTAAGCTCAGCGTTTCCTGAACAGCGCGCACGCGATCTTGCAACATTTGTGGCAAGATTCGCTCGATTTTGGCCAGCGCTCCTTCGACAGCCGGCGCGGCAACGGTCAGTCCCAGGCGGCGCACGGCCAGCAGGCCCAGCGTCAGCGCCAGCGCCTCTTCATCGGTAAACATCAAAGGCGGCAGTTTGAAGCCGGGACGCAGGTGATAAAAGCCGTGGCGACCGCGTTCGGCCTCAATCGGAAAGCCCAGATCTTGCAGCATGGTAATATAGCGGCGCACCGTGCGCGTATTGACTTCCAGGCGCGCGGCCAGTTCAGGTCCGCTCAAGCGCTGGCGCGTTTGTAGCATTTCCAGAATGGTCAGCACGCGAGTAGCTGGAAAATACATGGCAGCCCCCTTTGAATCATTCCATCGACGCAAATAATCAGGATAGATTCTAACCTCTTTGGGTGCTAAACTCAAGGGAGATAGACGATCTGGTTTTCTCACTCACGGAACATCCGTTCTGTTTATGCTGAAAAGATGGTTGTCAATCGTTGGGCAGGTCGAGGAAAGAGCATTAGAAGGTCAGGCATACAGAGGAAAGAGGTATTTATGAGTAACGATACTGCGCTGGTCGTCGTCGATGCCCAGGTAGGACTGCTGCGAGATGCATACAACAAAGACGAGGTTTTACAGCGTATTGCTTCCTTGCTGGAGCAGGCACGAGCCAGCGCCACGCCGGTGATTTATGTGCAGCACAACGAGCCAGGAGGTGAACTGGAGCCGCACACGCCCGATTGGCAGATTCATCCAGCTATCGAGCCTCGGGAGGGCGAGCCAGTCGTGCAGAAGACCGCACCCGATGCGTTTTATCAGACCAGTTTTCAGGAAGAACTGGCGGCGGGCGGCATCAAACGCCTGGTTATTACGGGCATGCAGACGGAATACTGTGTGGCGGCGACGGCGCGGCGGGCCGTCACTCAGGGCTTCGATGTCCTGCTGGTCAGCGATGCTCATACTACCTTCGATAGCAAAACCCTGACTGCCGAGCAAATTATCGCCTTTTATAACACGTCTTCCCACGGCTTCTGGGCCGGGGACCATGTGATCCGCGTCAAACCCGCCAGCGATATTCTCTTCTGATGAAAGGAACCTGCCATGTCCGATCCCAGCAACAAAGCAGAACTGCTTGAAAAGATGCGTACCGGCTATGCCGCCTTTGAGGCTCTCCTGGCTCCCTTGAGCGTCGAGCAATTGAGCACGCCAGGGGTAAACGGCGCCTGGGCCGTCAAGGATATTCTGGTTCATCTCGCTGCCTGGCAAACACGCGTCTCACTCCGGCTGGAGGGCATCGTCCGCCATGAAGAGGCCGCGCTGGAGCCAATTGACAACGAGGAAAAGATGAACGCTTTTAACGACGCGACCTTTGAAGCCAATCGTTCGCGTCCCCCGGCAGAGGTGCTGGAGGAATTTCGCGCCGCAGTCAAACGCCTGGATGCCAATGTCGCAGCCACGGACGAGAGCGATCTTTTCACTGCGGGCCGTTTTCCCTGGCTGGATGGCGGTGTGCTCTGGGATGGAGTCGCGGGCAACACCTATGGGCATTACGAAGAACACGCACCTATGATTGAACAGTGGTTAGCCAGCCAGAAAGCGTAGCATAGCGGGCTACCATAAGACTACAGCTTTTATGTGAGCAGGCTCGCCTGCTCACTCCCTTATTATTGGTAGCTGATAAATGATCTGCTCAGTGTCGCTTTATTTCTTTGCTTCCTATCCTCCCGGCATCGGCAACTCGCTCCTTTCAAGGCTCGCAGGCGTCAGGCTTTTCCAAAATGGTATGGTCACTATCCCTGAAAATGGCTCTTTTGACCAGTCCATTAATCTGCTATACTCTTTTCACAAAGAACGCGGATTTTGCGCTAGCAAAGATATGAAGGAGCATGCGAGGATATGCGTACAAAAGAATATAGCATTCTTTTTCTTCTGGCAGCCTTATGGGGAGCATCGTTCCTCTTTATTAAAGTCGCTGTGACTGATATGCCTCCCTTATTACTGGTGTTTCTCCGCCTGGCGCTGGGTACGCTGGGTTTCCTCGTGATAATCCCCTTTCAGCCAGCTGTCATGCGGGGCTGGCGTTCGCGCCTGGGTTCGTTTGTCATCGTGACGGTTTTCAATACGATCATCCCTTATCTCACCATTAGCTGGGGTGAACAACATGTGGCCTCTGGTATGGCCGCGATTCTCAACGCAACCACACCCCTTGTACTTGTTATCGCGTCCATCTGGTTACCTGGTGGCGAGCGACTCTCCTGGCTGCGCTTGCTGGCTGTCTTGATTGGCTTTGTGGGCGTGGGCGTGCTGGTTGGTCCTTCGGTCGTGGCGGCTGGAACATCCCGTCTCTATCTGCTAGGGGCGCTCTCCTGCTTCATTGGCGCGGCTAGCTATGCCTTTGGCAGCTATTTTGCGCATAAACTTCTGCATGGGGCTCCTCCTATGCAACAGGCTGTCGGGCAAATAGGCATGGGAGCTATCCTGCTTGCCCCCTTTACTGGCGTCGATCTCGCTGTCCAGCCATTGGCCCATATGCCTTCAACCTGGGCCATTGCGTCTCTGCTGGCGCTCTCGCTGGGTGGGACAACGCTGGCGTACCTCTGTTACTTCTGGCTGATTGAGAATGTCGGCCCGACGCGCACCTTGATTGTCACCTATCTCCTGCCCTGCATGGCCCTGGTATATGGAGCTCTCTTCTTACAGGAAGCTCTCAATGTAAGATCGGTCGGGGGATTGGCGCTCGTCCTGATCGGTGTCTTTCTGGCGGGCAAAAAAGCCACAGGCAAGCGTACAAACGCTGAAGAAAAGCTATCTACTGCTGAAGAAGCCGGCACGCCAGCAGGGTAACGGGCATTGCATACATGCGCAGAGAAATTATTCGAGAAAGAAGAGAAAGCTATGCAAGAAGAGAAATACCAGATGGTAGAACGCGCCCCGACGATAGCGGAATATTTCGCTTTGCGCAAAGGCGTGGGCTGGATGTTGTTCGATGAGGAGATGACGGCGCAGGGACTTGCCAATGCCCTGTTTTCGATCTGTATCCTGCACCGGGGAGAGGTCATTGGCTGCGGACGGGTCGTCGGCGACGGGGGATTGTACTTTTACGTGCAGGATATTATTATCCTGCCAGCTTTTCAAGGCGAAGGGCTGGGCAAGCGTCTGATGCAGGCCATTATGGCGTACCTGGATAGGCACGCGCGTCCCGGAGCTTTTATTGGACTCATGGCGGCCAAAGGCGTCAGCCCTTTCTATACGCAATTCGGCTTCGCTGTTCGTCCGCCAGACCAGCCTGGCATGTTCCGTCGCCAGGGCATGCCGGCGCCTGATGGGTCTGAAAATCGCTAAATTCGCGCTGGTATTGACCAGGCGCGGCAATAGCCAGGCTGATAACCATGTCAAAGGTCTGCACAGGCGTCCTGGTTGTGGCGCTCATAGCTGGCGCTGGCAACCCCGGAACGTCCTCCTGATCTGGCTATACTATCCGAGCGTGAGTGCCTGGCGGACGGATGGTTCTACACTTGCCTCAACGCGCACGCTGTTCGCGCGCAGGTAGCCGGCGAAGTTTTCGCTGGCTACCTGTAGTGCGTCCAGCAGGTCAGCCGTGGGCGTTACATCCGGCTCCCACCACCAGTTGCTAATTATCCAGCTTCCTCGCTCCAGGCGGCTATCCAGCCTGGCTACAAAGCGATCTCGATAAAAGACAGGCAGGACATAATAACCCCATTTGCGCTGAGGTTCAGGCTTATAGACCTCCCAGACGTAATCAAAGCCGAAGATCTGCTGGACGCCTTTGCGGTCCCAGAGGAAGCTATCCAGCGGTCCCAGAAAGGTCACGCGTGGCTCCAGTTCGGGCTGCGCGAGGCTCTGGAGCGCGGAGCTATGGGCGTAATAGGTCTGCTTTTCCTCGCCGATTCGCAGCGGGACGAGTGTGCCCGCTTCGACCAGTTCGGCCAGGGAGCGCTTGCGCTGTTCCGCCTTCCCGCACACGCTCCAGATGGCGCTTTCGGCGTTGGGCCGCAGCAGACCCACTGCCTGGAAGCGCCGGGCGATGATCCAGCGGAAGTACGCGGCCTCGTCGAGTTGCGGCGTCTGCGTAAAATACTGCGCGGGAATTACACGCTGCGCGCGATCATAGTAGTGGCGTCCATTGCGGCGGTGATGGGTGACCAGTTCTCCTCTGGCCCACAGCGAACGCATAATGCGCCTGGCCTGTGTGGCGCCGTACCAACTCCGATAGGTGGGATCTGAATCTGCCGGGGCTGGCTTTTGCTCAAACTCCAGTGAGGAGAGGGGGCCGCGTGCGTCCAGGTCCGCCAGCATGGCCTGTGCGGCGGCTGCCTCGCTGAGCAAAATTTCACGGTCATGGTAGGGCTGGTAGCGCTCGCGAATCAGCGCACGCATGGGCCAGTCGCTCACAGGCACCAGGCAAGCCATTTTATCCCATGTATCGTAAACAACCCTATCGGTGTACGCCGTTTTTTGCCAATCATCTACCCGATAGCCCGGCACGCGCGCCTGCAAAACCAGATCGGGGTTGCGCCCTACCGGGTTCAGCGGGTCATATTGCACTGTGCTCAGGCGCTCAAAGACGCCCGGTACATCGGTTGAGGTAAAGTGATAGGTGGCTAGCAGGCGCCGTGCTTCGGCGCGCGAAAGGGTTAGCATGAGCTCATATCCTCCAGTTTATCCGCACTGCTTTGAGTGTACCATGAAAAGGGGACATTTTTCGTCCTGTTTGCGGACGAGGTTATGCACCGGCTGGAGCAGCGACGCCAGCGCTTGAATTTCTCTGTTCGGCTGGCTATTTTCTCTCTTGCACGCGCGGATTCATGCCTTGAAAAAGCGCATCTGGATGATTTTGCTGTGGTGATGGGAAGGGGATGTTACACAGGATCTACGGCTATTGGGAACCCTGTATGCCGGGGTAGAACGTTTGGCAATCTACCTGGGCGCTGGCGACGTGCGCGAGCGAGGGCGTAGATGCGACGGTGCAGCGAGTTATCACAGACCTCGCCCGCGTCTGAACAGCCTGGTGGCCTGGTGTAAAAACACGTGACCTCTGCGGCTTTCTGCGGAACAATCCTCAGAATGTGAGCGGCCTGGCTAAAGCAGAATAGAATATCGATCTGCTTGAGGATACTGTGAAATTAGACCTGTCCGTATGCGAGATAAACCCGGTAAACCGCCTTTAAGCGTTTCCATTCCTGGGCCATCTCCTGCAAGCATTGCTCAAGTTGTTCTGCGCTGATGCCTGCGCTCTGGCAAATTCCAGGCTTGACAGCTCGATAGGCGGCGAGGATGTCTTTTTCCATCAAGGTGCCCAGGCGGCGATCCCAGGAGCCCAGCGGAACGTCCAGCGGACGACTCATCACCGAACGCAGACCGAAGCCGGTCAACATATCGCCCAGCTTATGCATCTCGGTTGGATGGATACCTCGCGCATTGAGAAAAGGCAACGACCAGGCAAAGAACTGGGCAGTTGCCGGTCCCTGGGGCAAAATCTCGGCTCCCATTTCCAGCAATTCAACCCAGCCGCCGGGCTTTGTCACCCGCAGCAGTTCGCGAATGGCATCGGGCCAGTTCTGGAGCGGAATGCCCAGCACCAGCATGCGCTGATGGGTATAATCAAACATAGCGTCGGGAAAAGGCAATCCCTTGAGCAGATTGCCCTGGACAAAGTGGTAATTCTCAGGCAACGTCGCAGCCGAGGCGGCCAGCGAAATAGCCTGCGGCGGTTCCAGGTCAAGGCCGAAGATGCGCGCTGAGGGGAAAAGCTGAGCCATCTCCTGTCCCCAGATGCCTGTCCCACTGCCCACGTCCAGCATCGTTCCCACTGCTTCCGTCAATGGAGCTGCATAGTTGCCACGCAGCACATAGCGGAAAATATAGTGTTGCAGATTGAGGCGCTGGCCCTCCTCCAGGTCTTTGGGCAGCGCGTAGGGAACGTCCTCGCGATGGCGCCGTCCCTGCGGCGTCTCACCAGGGCGGGTAGTGGTTTGAACAGGTGGGGTGGTTCCGGCGCGTCTGGAAGCCTTGCGGCTGAAGAACCAGGTGAACATATGTATGTCTACGTCCTTTCCAAAATAACGCTTTTGCGACAGGCGCTCGCGCAGTTTGCCTATCCTCTTGGAAGAGCAAGCGCTGAAAATGCGTGGAGTGGATAGAAATATCCTCATATTAGTTCTAAAATTTTTTAGCCGATTTGTCCATTAAGAAAACATTAAAAATGATCCTTCTCTCGCTTATCGTGATTTTTGGAATGAGACGCTTCTGCATGTATCACATGTATGTATGGGTCATAGGAAAAATCAAAGGGGAGAGATGGTGCCGTGTGTTATAATGAACGAGATATTCCTGCACACAGAGTCTTTATAATTACCATAGATCGGCAAAAAATCGACAGTCCACTAGCAGACTAACCGCACAGACGCCCGGTTTGAGGAGACCTTCGAGCATATGCAACTACTTGGGAAAATGCTGGGTGATCCAACCAAAAAAGAGTTGAAGCTCATCCAGCCGTTAGTAAACGCGATCAACGCGTTAGAAGAAACCATCCAGTCGCTTAGCGACGAGGAGCTTATCGCGAAGACAGAAGAATTCCGCTCACAGCTCGCCCTGCACCTCAAAGGCGGGCTGGTGCTGGAAAACGATTTGCTCGGCCTTTTCCGCGAGGCGCTGAACAAGGTTGAGCCGCTGGCAGAAAAATGCAGCGAGGAACAGATCCGCGCGGCTCTGACCGAGCACCGGGAGGAGATTGAGCGCAGACGCGACCCGGAATACATGCTGCGCGATCACCTGCGCGATACGCTTTCCGATCTTTTTGAGAAAACCTACGAGAGTCTGAGTTCCACGCTCAATACGGCGCGTGTGGCTGCCGCGATGGACCTGGCCGAGGAGACGCAGGAATGGCCCGACGAGGCCGAACAGCCCCAGCAGGCGACCCTGGCTCTGCTGAAAAAAGCCGAGCCGCTGCTGGATGAGGTGGATGAGGATTTTCTGGTTGAAGCCTTTAAGAAGGCCTGGCTCAAATTCGACGAGGCGCGCAAGGCAGCTCCCGATAAGGAGGAGGGTGCCGATGAGCGCCTGGAAATGCTGCTGGGGGATATTCTGAAGCGCGTGCAGAGCGAAATGGTGGCCATCCGCGCCGAGCAAATGGACGAATATATTCCCGATATGGTCAAGCGCTACAAAGGCGGCAAGACCCTGGATGATCTGCTACCTGAAGCCTTCGCCGTGGTCCGCGAGGCCGGCAGACGCGTGATCCATATGCGTCACTACGACGTACAGTTGCTCGGTGGCATTGTGCTCCACCAGGGTAAAATCGCCGAGATGCGCACCGGTGAAGGTAAAACGCTGGTCGCCACGCTGCCCTCTTACCTCAACGCCCTGACCGGCAAAGGCGTCCATATTGTGACCACCAACGATTACCTGGCGCGCCGTGACTCCGAATGGATGGGGCAGATTCACCGCTTTCTCGGGTTGACCGTGGGTGTGATAGTCAACGCCGTTTCGCCGCAAACTGCCGAGCGCCGCGCGGCTTACCAGGCCGATATCACCTATGGCACCAACAACGAATTCGGCTTTGATTACCTGCGCGATAACATGGTCTCTGCGCTGGACCAGACAGTGCAACGCGAACTCAACTATGCCATCGTGGACGAGGTTGATAACATCCTGATTGACGAAGCACGTACGCCCTTGATTATCTCAGGGGCCGGTCAGGAGTCGACCGATATGTACGCGAAGTTCGCGCGCTGGGCCACGCGCCTCAAAGCGGAAGATGATTACACCGTTGAAGAGAAGACGCGCACCGTCATGCTCACCGAGTCCGGCATTAATAAAATTGAACAGATGTCGGGCATCAAAAACATTTATGAAGAAAATTCCGATATGCCGCGCTACATGGAGAATGCCATCAAAGCGAAGGTGATTTTCCAGCGCGACAAAGATTACATCGTCAGGGATGGCGAGGTCATCATTGTGGATGAGTTCACAGGTCGCCAGATGCCGGGCCGACGCTACAGCGAAGGTTTGCACCAGGCGATTGAAGCGAAAGAGGGCGTGACCGTCCAGCGCGAAAACCACACCCTGGCCACCATCACCTTCCAGAACTTCTTCCGCCTCTATAACAAGCTGGCTGGTATGACCGGTACTGCCTTGACCGAAGCTGAAGAACTGAACAAGATCTACAGCCTGGATGTGGTGCCCATTCCAACCAACAAGCCTATGATCCGCGAAGACAGGCCCGATTTCATCTATCGCACGGCTGAGGGCAAATACGACGCCATTATCGCCGAGATCAAAGAGCGTCACGAGATGGGCCAGCCGGTGCTGGTCGGTACAACTTCGGTAGAAATCTCCGAGTACCTTTCGCAAAAGTTGGAGCGCGAGGGCATTGAGCATAACGTGCTGAACGCCAAGCACCATGAACGTGAGGCGCATATCATCGCCCAGGCCGGACGCAGCGGCGCCGTCACTATCGCGACCAACATGGCCGGTCGTGGTACCGATATTCTGCTCGGTGGCAATCCTGAAGGCTACTTTGACGCTATTCTGCGCAAGCACGCCGAGCAGGTCGATTTTATCCGCGACATGCCCGAAACAAACGCCGAAGAGCGTGCGGAGAAGGCCGAGGCCATCAATGAGTACCTGGCGAACATGACCGAAGGTGAAAAAGAGGAGCTTTTCCAGAGCAAAAAACGCGAATGCGAAGAGGATCACGAGCGCGTAATTGAACTCGGCGGCCTCTACATCATCGGCACTGAACGTCACGAGTCACGCCGTATCGACCTCCAGTTGCGCGGTCGCGCGGGCCGCCAGGGAGATCCCGGCGAGTCGCGTTTCTTCCTCTCGCTGGAAGACGAACTGATGCGCAGATTCGGCGGCGAGCGCGTTTCTCGCATCATGGAAATGGCCGGCATGGGAGACGATATCCCGCTGGAAAACAAGATGGTTTCGCGCCTGATCGAGCAATCGCAGACGCGCGTTGAGGGTTACAACTTCGATGTGCGTAAAAACGTCGTCGAATACGATGATGTGATCGCCAAACAGCGCGAAGTCATTTACGCCGACCGGCGGGCCGTGCTGGAGCGCGCCGACATGCATGAACGCGTGCTCGACATGATTCGCGGCGAGGTGACGCAGGTCGTCAACGAACATATTCCCGGCAATATGCTCGAAGACGAGGAGCAACTGGAAAAACTCTTCACTGTGCTGGAAAACTGGATGGTCATTCCTGACGAGCTTTTGCCCGAAAACATGCACGCCATCAGGCGCAGTGATCTGACAAAAAAACTGGTCGATGCCTTTGTTGAGCACTACCAGGCGCGTGGCAAGCAGCTTGACCAGCTTTCAGCCGACAATCCAGGCCTGGGCGTGCCGACTATCCGCGACGTTGAACGCTCCTACACCTTGCAGGTGCTTGATCGGCTCTGGATGGATCACATCGACGCGCTGGATGTCATGCGCGCCAGCATCGGTTTCCGCTCCATTGGCCAGCGCGATCCCCTGGTTGAGTTCAAGAACGAGGCCTACCTCATGTTCGAGAACCTCAAGGCGCAGATCCAGCATTACATCGTGGACCAGTTGATGCGCCTGACCAGGAATGACATCACCATCACGGTCAAGGCGCCTGAGCCGCCCAAACGCAAGGGTCAGCGTCCCCTGCGCACCAACGCTGACGCCATTGCCAGAGCCAGCGGACAGGCTAAAGCGGACGAGAACGACGTGCCGCGCACGCCCTCTCGCCGCCAGGGCCAGGGCGCGGCTAACCGTCAGAACGGACGCGTGCAAACCCTCACGGCTAACCCGCGTCAGCTCAACCGCATCGGACGCAACGATCCCTGTCCCTGCGGTAGCGGCAAAAAATACAAGAAATGCCACGGAGCGTAGAGCATATGAAGCGGCGGGGGTCATCCAGGCTGGATGATCCCCGCCGCTTCATATGCTCACCGAGGTTTATTCGGGCTTTTTCTGCAAAGCCTCCGTCTGCTTCTGCTGGTACTGCGGAGGTTCCTGGCGCTGATAGGGAGGCAGAGGCGCGGCAGCGCGGTTAAAGAAACTCTGGCCAATCAGTCCGCCCAGCGCGCCCAATCCGCAGCCTGCGGCCATGGCCAGGAGAACCAGGAAGATCAGGCCCGTCAACATGCTCGCGACAAACGAGACAATCGTGCCGAAATCAAAGCCATAGCTGGAATAGAAAGAAATAGCCTCGAAAAGCACCGTGGCCGAAGTAATGAGGCCGCCGATGATACCGGCCCACAGACCGGCCAGCGTGCCAATGCTGGTTTTCCCCAGGCGTTTGGCCGCTAGCACGCCCGCCAGCACAAAGGCCAGCACCCAGAGCAGAATACTCACCGGCGTATTCAGGGGAGCAAAAGCATTATCCGGTCCATAGTGATCGTAAATGATCAGGACACTCTGGGCAATGCCCAGGAGAAGGCCCGCACGCAGGCCATAATAGAGCGCGATTTTTCCAACCTGTGGAGTCTGAGGCGGAAATGGTTGAGGCATAAAATGCTCCTTCTTCGATGTTCGTCATTGCCGACTGTCTACTCAGCCTGCCGTTCGCGCTGAGAGGAATGACTTTGCTGATATTGATACATTTCTTGCTGAGGAGGATCACTGGACACTGAATCGTGAGGAAGCTTGCTCTGCTGATAGCGATAAGCCACAGAAGTTGCACGAGCAAAGCTCTGGCCGATCAGACCGCCCAATGCACCCAGACCTGTTGCGATACCCAGAATGGCCAGAAAGAGTATAATCAGGGCGGTGAGATAGAGAACTATCTGAACGACATTGGAGCCATAATAATAATGGGACTGTTGGATGACAAGCATCATAAACCAGCTTGCTGCGGTCATCGCGCCTCCAACCATGCCTGTCCATAAACCAGTCAGTGTCCCGGTGCTGACGCGCCCGGTGCGTTTGCTCGCAAGAGCGCCAATCACAAGCAGCGCAACAATCCAGAGAATAAGGCTGAAAGGGATGTTCAGAACAATCAGACTATTAACAATGAGGTGGGAATTTACATAAACGATAATGGCACTCTCAATAATGCCCAATCCCAGGCCCACAAGCACACCATATATGAGAGCCGTTCGGCCAGAATGTGGAGTAACGGGTGGTGGTGTAGATGGCTGATACATAGAGCATCTCCTAACAAATTTTTAGACGCAAATACTTTTATTAGACACTACAATGTTACAGTCGACAGGTCTTTTCGTCAAGTTTCCCCCGCAATGGCCTGTTTCTCCCCGGACAAGAGTATAACGCTTTGCTTATGGGAAACTTCATATCTCTTGAAGCTCTTTGCTGGACTTGCGCGCTCCGTTCATGTTACGCTTTTTACCAGAAAAGCCAACCACCGTGATTTATCAACCATGACAGACACGAGATCAAAGATAGGAAATGTACGAAAGGACATACTCATGAGCGGACATACGATGGACAATGGCCATGCTCGGCCCGGCGCGGACAATGGCCAGGAGGTGATGCGGGAGCGACAGGCGGCAGAACTGGAGGCGAGCTGGCAGACAGAACGGCGCTGGCAGGGTATGCGCCGACCTTATACGCCGCAGGATGTGCTGCGTCTGCGTGGGTCGCTGCGGATCGAGTATACGCTGGCTCGCCTGGGCGCGGAACGACTGTGGGAACTGCTGCACAGCGAACCGTTTATTCCCGCCCTGGGGGCACTGACCGGCAAT
>DASZXF010001128.1:0-4155 GCA_035546055.1 Ktedonobacteraceae bacterium | reverse complement strand
GGATTGGTAGATATGCTCAAACAACTCCAGACTGGGCACGATTCGTTGGCTGGCGGCTGAATGAGCGATCTGCTGCGTGAACATTGTGAGGATCTGCTCGGTTATGCTGTTCAGGACATCATCTTTATCAAAATAATGGGCATAAAAGGTAGTACGACCAATTCCTGCCCGATCCAGGATGTCCTGCACCAGAATCTCATCGTAGGGTTTTTCTCTCAAGAGTTCAGCAAAGGCGGAACTCACCAGGTTATACGTGCGTTGGGAACGGCGATCTGCTTTCTGTTGTTTCACTCCTCTACCTCCTTTATTGACGAACAATCAGGCATAGTTGTTCGGTAGAGAACAGTTTCTCTGCTGTGTGCTTGCCAGGGAGAGCGCTCCCCTGTAACCTCTATTTAGAATACCATGTTCGGTAGCAAACAGGCTATTCTTCAAAATAAAAAGGAGAAAAGAGATAATGAAAAATCGCACCCGTGATGTTGAAATCTTCGACCGCTGGGGATCGACCTACGAACGTTCCTGGATGCAACGCCGCCTGTTTGATCCAGTTCACACTGCTGTTTTACGTCAGGCCGCAAACCGCTGCAACCCGGCGAGCGTGCTTGATGTCGGCTGTGGGAGCGGGAGGCTCTTGCGGAAAGCGCATACTTATTGGCCGCAGGCGCACCTTTGCGGGGTTGATCCGGCGCAAAAAATGCTGGAAGTCGCACGCCAGCTCACTCCAGGCGCTCACTTTTCCATGGGCTCCGGCGAGGCCTTGCCACTGGAGGATGCCGTGGTCGATCTGGCGTTCTCTACCATCTCGTTTCATCACTGGCGGGACCAGGCTGCCGGTGTGCGTGAAGTCGCCCGCGTCTTGCGACCCGGAGGCTCCTTTTTTCTCGCTGATTTTACCTTACCCGCCTGGCTGGCCTGGCTGCTTCCACGCGCTCGTTTTCACAGTGCAGCGCGGATGCGCGCGCTTTTTGCACAGGCCGGCCTGGCTGTACAGGCGCAGCCGGTTACTCATGCGAAGCTTGTGCGTATCACCATCGGGACGAAGCCAGCAGAGGATTGACGACAAATAGAAAGCGGGCGACTGCTCTGCCGCCCGCTTTCTATTGGAGATAGAGATGCTTCTATTGTTCAGGATGTCTGGGCGTGCCTTCCTGGATCGGAGGCATGGGGGTCTGCACCTGTTGCATATAGCCGTAGGGCATAACTGGCGGCTGATAGACCGGCGCGGCAGGAATGGGGTGTGGTTGGGAAGGCATGGGGCGTACATCAGAGACAGTTTGTCCGATCAGACCGCCCAGCGCGCCGCAGCCCGCGCCCGCGCCCAGAGCCAGCACCAGGGTATAGAAGATGGTCACAAAGCCCAGAGCCAGCAGGGAATTGGTTGATCCGCCGTTGCTGGCCGAGGCGGTTGTGCTGATGGCTGTCGCGATGGCCTGGCCGAAGTCCGCCACCAGACCTCCGAAGAGGCCCGCGAACAGGCCGGCCAGCGTGCCGGAGCTGACTTTACCGGTGAATTTGCTGGTCCAGGCACCGGCAAAGAGCAGGCCAACGATCCAGACCAGGGGCGTCACGAGATAGAAGAGCGTTGTCAAAAGCGAGCTATTACCTGCATGAGTGACATCCTGCAACGTATTAACGATAGTGATAATGCTGTGGATCACGCCCAGAAGAATGCCAATCGCGGCCCCGCTGCGCAGGGTAATTTTGCCCGTCTGGGCGGGCGCCGTATGTATCTGCATGGTCTTTGCCTTCCTTGAAATCAGTTTTTTGATATACAACGCTTATATGCATATGTTTGTACTATCTACTATAAGCGTTTTTGTTGTCACTGGCAAGGGTCAAATGACCCATGTTCACATGGGTTCCTCACAGCGTTTGCCCGTCATCCGATGAAAGGTTTGAACAGGACAAAGGCAATGATGGCGATGATGCAGATGATCACCACAAAGAAGATGAAGCGCCACATCAATTGGGTGTCGGCATCCCCGGATTGTTGGGGATAGGGGTAGAAGTTCTGCTGCTGGCGCGGCGGCGCGTAGGGGCGGGGAAGCGGCTGCTCAAAAATCTGCTGTTGCTGTTGTCGATTCCATTCGCGCTGGCGCTGGGCGTACTCCGGCTCGTTGTATTCCGGCGCGCGTGGTCGCTCCTGGCGCGGACGCGCTGGTTCTCCGCGATATCCCCCGGACGGAGCTGTGGACTGCCTGGCGGGCCGCGCCGGGCGTGCTGGACGTGTGCGCGTGGGCGCCTGGTCCAGCGCGCCGCTGATTTTATAGCCGTCGGTCGCCCCCAGCAGCGGCGTGCCGGCCAGCAAAGCCTCCAGATCGCGCCGCATCTCCTGCGGCGTCTGGTAGCGCTCACTGGCGCTGGTTTCCAGCGCCTTGACCAGAATGCGCTCCAGCTCGGGTGAGACATGCGGATTCAGTGTACGCGCGGGCGGAAACTGGAAGGGTGCGTTATCGCCGGGATCGCGGTTGGTAATCAGGTGGTGGATGGTCGCGGCCAGGGCGAAGAGGTCCGAACGCGGATCGGCGTAGCCCTGGTACTGCTCGGGCGGCGCGTAGCCGGGCGTACCCAGCGCCGTAGTTTTGCGCATCTTACCATTGACCATCGTATTCGTGCGGGCAATGCCGAAGTCCACCAGGTGAGCATGTTTATCTTTCGCGCCGATAATAATGTTCGCCGGCTTGATATCGCGGTGAACAATCGCCGGGCGCTGCCTGGAGAGATATTCCAGAATATCCAGCACCTCCAGCGCATAGCGCAGCACCTCATCTTCCGGCATCGGATGATGATTGCGGTCCAGCCAGTGCTCCAGATTTTCTCCCTCCACATAGTCCATCACCATATAGTAACGCGAGCCTTCCTCAAAGTGGTCGGTCACATCGGGGATCAGCGGGTGGTCCAGGTGGGCCAGCGTCTCCGCCTCGCGTTTAAAATTCAGCACATCCTCCTGGAGTTTTTCCGTATTGCTGCTGTCCGCGTTCAGCACTTTCACCACCATCAGTTTATCGGCCAGACGGGTATCTTTGGCCAGCAGCACCGAACCCATGCCGCCCTCACCGAGGGCTTTCACCACCACATAGCGTCCATTTTGCAGGCTCACGCCTGGGGTGAGGCCCGCCGCCGGATTTGCGGTAATCGTGCTGGATGTAACAGAGCCGCTGGACGCAGTGGAGTCGTCCGCGACGAGCTGCGCGCCGCACTCTTCGCAAAAATGATCTTCCGGCCTATTCACTTTTCCGCAGTGTGGACAAGTCATCAAAACGTTCTCTCTTTCCCAGGCGGATTCTCTCTTCTTCTGTAATCATAGCAAATCAGTAAACATCCTGGTCAGACCCTTCTCTTTAGTATACGATAGAAGTCCCGGAACGCTCCAACTGAATTTCCTATCCGCCGAAACCTGTGCCAGAAAGCGCCTCCCTGCCTGTTTTTCGCCAGTCTGCTCAACGATGTAACCTTTCCTGTCTACCTGACGACCAGTACAATGAGATCTCACACAGGACCGAGGTTCTATACATGCAATGGCACACGAATCAGACTCTGGCTCCGCCTGGTATGGGGCGGATCGCGGATCTCTATCAACGGTATGCTCCGACGATCTTTGCTTACCTGTCTCAGCACACGCCAGATGAAGAGAGCGCCGAAGACATTCTGGTTGAAATATTTCTGGCCGCCCTGGAAGACGAACACTTTTCCAGTCTGCCGGAAAAAGCTCAACTGGCCTGGCTCTGGCGGGTTGCTCGCAATAAAACCGTGGACGCGTACCGACGGACAACGCGCAAACGCAAGCGCAATGTCACGCTGGAGGCGATTGCGGATCACTTCATGGGCGACGAAAGCGCCGATCCTGAAGTATCCGCCTTACGCCATGAAGAATATGCCATCTTGCGGGGCCATCTCCAGACGCTCACGCCCTTACAACAGGAAGTGCTGCGCCTGCGTTTTGGCCAGGGGATGCGCTGTGCTGAAATCGCGACCCACATGGGCAAACGCGAGGGGGCAATCAAAGCCATGCTCTCGCGTACCTTAAATCTGCTCAAAAAGATCTACACATCCTCGTGAAAGGAAGAGAAGCATGTCATACGATGACGATTTTTTTTACTCCTGAAGATGTAGATGAGCAGATCGATTCTCTCGCGCAGGCTTACGGCCATCTGC
>DASZXF010001127.1:0-3229 GCA_035546055.1 Ktedonobacteraceae bacterium | reverse complement strand
CCCGCCGCGCATGTCCTGGGCGAAGCGGGCCAGGGCTTCAAGCTGGCCATGCAAACCCTCGACCTCTTCCGCGTTTCCGTGGCGGCGGCGGCCAGCGGCTTCGCCCGCCGCGCCCTCGCCGAGTCGCTGCGCCACGTCCGCCAGCGCCGCATGTTCGGGCAAACCCTGGCGGAGATGCAGATCACGCAGAGCAGGCTGGCCGAGATGGCCGCCGCGCTGGAAGCAGGCGAACTGCTGACCTGGCGGGCGGCCTGGCTGCGCGATACCCACGCCACGGCGGCCACGCGCGAGGTTGCGCTGGCCAAGATGGTGGCGACCGAAAACGCCCAGCACGTCGTTGATAGCGCGGTTCAGTTGTTCGGCGGACTGGGCGTCAAACGCGGCTCCATACCCGAACGTCTGTATCGCGAGGTGCGCGCCCTGCGCATCTACGAGGGCGCGACGGAAGTGCAAAAGCTGATTATCGCGCGTTCACTGCTCAAAGAAGAGATGTAGTCCGTTCGCCTGTTTTTCGATCAATGTCTGATCTCTTTCAAGGAGGAACATACCATGGATGCTCATTCAGCGCATATCGACACTTTTACGCGAGACAATCTGCCGGCGCCTGACTTATGGCCTGAGATGCTTTTTACGCTGCCGGAGGTGCAGTATCCCGCCAGGCTCAACTGCGTGAGCGAACTGCTGGACCGCTGGGTAGAGGAGGGACATGGCGCGGCGCCAGCGCTTTTCAGCGCCAGCGGCAAACTGACCTACGCGCAACTGCAAAGCAAGGTGGACCAGGTCGCGCATGTGCTGACCAACGAACTGGGACTGGTGCCGGGCAACCGGGTGCTCTTGCGCGGCGGCAACAATGCCTTCCTGGCTATCTGCTGGCTGGCGGTGGTCAAGGCCGGACTGGTGGCCGTGGCGACCATGCCGCTTTTGCGCGCGAAAGAGCTGGTGGATGTGATCGAGAAGGCGCAGATCAGCGTGGCGCTGTGTGATAAGTCCCTGGAGGAAGAACTGCTGCTGGCCCGGGAGCGCTGTCCGCTTTTGCGCAAGATCGTCTATTTCAACGACCACAGCCTGGCGGGTCTGGAGACGCGCATGGCGACCTGGCAGAGACCCTTTGAGGCCGTCGACACCGCCGCCGACGATACCGCGCTGATCGCCTTTACCTCGGGGTCCACCGGCAAGCCCAAGGCGACCATGCATTTTCATCGCGACCTGCTGGCCATCTGCGATTGTTTTCCCAAATCGATTGTGCAGATGACGCAGGATGATATCTGCATCGGCACGCCGCCGCTGGCCTTTACCTTCGGCCTGGGCGCGCTGCTGCTTTTCTCCCTGCGCGTGGGCGGGGCCACGGTCCTGCTTGAACGCCTCACGCCGCAAAGTATGCTCCAGGCCATTCAACAGTACGGCGCGACCGTCGCATGGTCCACGCCGCTCTTTTATCGGCAGATGGCCGCGCTGGCCGCCAACTACCATCTGCCGACCCTGCGCGCAAGCGTCTCGGCGGGTGAGGCGCTGCCAGCTTCGACCCGCACCCTCTGGCGCGAGGCGACGGGTATTGAGATCATCGATGGCATTGGCTCAACCGAGATGCTGCACATTTTCATCGCGGCGGCGGGCCAGGATGTGCGTCCCGGCGCGACGGGAAAGCCGGTGCCGGGCTACGTGGCCTGCGTGCTCGATGAGCAGGGCCAACCGCTGCCGGCGGGCCAGGTGGGACGCCTGGGCGTCAAGGGGCCGACCGGCTGCCGCTATCTGGCCGATGAGCGCCAGCGCACATATGTGCAGAACGGCTGGAATATCACCGGCGATGCCTACCTGATGGACGAGGATGGCTATTTCTGGTTCCAGGCCCGTACCGATGATATCATCGTCACAGCGGGGTATAATGTCGGCAGCCAGGAGGTCGAGAGCGCCCTGCTGGAGCATCCAGCCGTGGCCGAGTGCGGGGTAATCGGCGCGCCGGATGCCGCGCGTGGCACCATCATCAAAGCCTTTATCGTCCTGCGTGCCGGGTATACTGGAGATGAAGCGCTGGCGGCAAGCCTGCAAAACTTCGTCAAGCAGAGCATCGCCCCGTATAAGTATCCGCGCGCGATTGAGTTCTGCGAGCGCCTGCCGCGCGCCGATACGGGCAAACTCCAGCGCTACAAATTGCGTCAGTTAGAACAGCGAGGATAGTATGCCTGAAAAGCAGGTGGAGGAAGAACAATCGGCCCGCGTGCTCCAGCCGGAGGGATGGATGCGCCCGCGTGGCTATGCCAACGGCATCGCGGCCAGCGGACGCCTGGTCTTTATCAGCGGCCAGATCGGCTGGGACGCCCAGGGACGTTTTCAGAGCAGCGGCTTTGTGGCCCAGGCCCGCCAGGCGCTGCTCAACATCCTGAGCGTCCTGGCCTGCGCCGGGGGCAGAGCCGAGCACATCACGCGCCTGACGTGGTACATTGTCGACAAACGGGAATATCTCGCCTGCAACAAAGACCTGGGCCTGGTCTACCAGGAGGTCATGGGCGAGCACTACCCGGCCATGACGCTGGTCGAGGTAGCGGGCCTGCTGGAAGATCAGGCCCGCCTGGAAATCGAGGCCACGGCGGTTGTGCCATAAGCCTATCTGGTCATGCCATAGGTGAGCTTCATCATCAGGATACGCGCCACCGCTTCGTCCACACGCGCCTCTGTGAGCTGACCGCTCTTGAGCGCCTGCTTGAGCGCGGTCAGCACCGAAGCCACCTGCGAGGTCGTATAGGGGCCTTCGACCATGTCGTTGCCCGCCTCGATGGCCAGCACAGCCGCCTGGCTCAGGCTCCAGCGCTCGCTGATGCCGTGCATGTACAGTCCATCGGTAATCACCACGCCATCGTAGCCCAGGTAGCCACGCAGAATGCCCTGCACCGCCCTGGGCGAGAGTTCCGCCGGCAGATTGGGATCAATGGCCGGCATGAGCACGTCGGTATCCATGATCATGGCAGGATGATTCTTGCTGATCATGATCTGATAGGGCATCAGGTCAATCTTTTTCAACTGATCCAGACTGCGGTTGACCGTCGGCAGACCCGTGTGCGGATCTGAGGAGATCGCGCCCAGGCCGGGGAAGTGCTTCAAGCAGCCGGCCACGCCGTTTTCCTGCAAACCGTCCAGGTAGGCTCCGGCGTAAGTCGCCACTGTTTGCGGCGTTCTGCCAAACATGCGATCCTGCAAGATGGGCGGATCAACGGTGTGGACATCGACGACCGGC
>DASZXF010001126.1:0-8308 GCA_035546055.1 Ktedonobacteraceae bacterium | reverse complement strand
GGACCAGCCGGCTGGCCTGTTCCTTCCTCCTTCTCTGGCGCCGATGACTATTTCTCTGATGAAAGCGGCCTTTTTCTTGACGAATCGCAAAGCCCCTGCTATGCTAAGCGGGACGAGTTAGAAACCGTCACAACGGTGTGTGTGAAATGCAGTGTTGCATGTGATGAGGGCATAATTATAAGCATATGAAAAAGCGCATTGAGCGCCTGCGCGGGATGCGTGACCTGCTACCGGAATTATACCAGCAACAACGCCAGATCATCGAGCGCCTGCAAGGCTTTTTATCCCAGGCCGGCTATGCCCCGGTCGATGTGCCGATTTTAGAACGTAGTGACCTCTTTCTTTCGAGCTTCCGCCAGGAACTCTGGCAAAACCTCTATACGTTCCGCCTGCACAATCGCGATCATTGCCTGCGTCCCGAATACACTGCTTCTATTTGCCGCCTCTACCTCGACCAGTACCAAAAGCAACCTCTGCCCCTGCGCTTGCAGTACGCGGGTCCGGTTTTTCGCTATGAGACGCCTGGCCGGGGTCGCTATCGCCAGCATACACAACTGGGTATCGAGCTGTTCGGCGGCCAGCCGGTCTACGCGGACGCTGAGATTCTCCAGCTAGCCTGCGATGCGCTGGGCGCGCTTGGAGTGAGCGATTATCGCCTCGAACTCGGCCATATCGGCGTGGTGAGCAGCTTTATCCAGCGTCTGAACCTGGATGAGCAGGCTACCCATCTCTTGCTCGGCCTGATGGAACAGGTCAGCCGCTCCGAGGAGGGCGAGCAGAGGGCACGCGAGCACCTGGAAACCTTCTATCCCGCTGCCCTGGATATTCCTCTCAATGGGGGAGAAACACCCAACGGACACGAACGCTATTTAACTTCGCTGCTGAGCGGCATGAGCGTGGCCTTTGCCAGCGATGGAGAGCGCCAGGAGATGATTGAGCGCTTTACCTGGAAAATAGGCCGCAATGAGCAACGCCGCCAGATTCTCTACGGGCTGGAGTTCTTGCGCGAACTGCACGCGGTAGCTGGCGCGCCTCCGCAGGTTTTCGAGCGTCTGCGCGCCCTGCTGGAGCGCTACGAGTTGGACGCGCAACCCTTGCGCGAGCTGGAGCAACTGGTGGCGATTATCGAGCAAAGCGGCGTACCACGCGAGCGCATCAGTCTGAATCTGGCTCTGGGGCGAGGCGTGAGCTATTACACCGGCCTGGTCTTTGAGATTCATGGACGCGAGGCCGATGGCTTTGAGACGCAGATTTGCGGCGGCGGACGCTATGATCAGCTTGTTCACAAGGTCGGCGGCGCGCAGGATGTGCGCGCCTGTGGTTTTGCCATTGGCGTGGAGCGTCTGCAAACGCTGCTGGCGCCCGCCGGGGAGCCACAGCAGGAAAATATGCTGGTAATTCCGGTCAGCGCGCAGGATTTGCCCTATGCCCTGCAAATCGCCCGCGAGCTACGCGCGGCGGGTCGACTGACCGAGCTGGATGTGAGCGGACATGGCGTGGGCGCGGGTTTGAAGCAGGCGGTGAAAAAGGCGGTTACGCTGGCAGCGATTGTGGGCGAGGATGAGCGGCGCACGGATACTGTTACCCTGCACAATCTGGTCAGCGGGGCAGAACGCCAGATCCCCCGCGCTCGCCTGGCTCAAGGTTTCGCGAAGGAGGAAAAATAGCCATGCCAGAACCAGAAATACGCTTCGCGCTGCCCAGCAAGGGAGCGCTGGAGACCGCGACTTCTGCTTTCCTGGCGGAATGCGGCATGAAGGTGAATCGCAAAAGTCCGCGTCAATACCTGGCGCGCATCGGCAGTATGCCCGACCTGGGGGTGGTCTTCCAGCGCGTGGCGGATATCCCGGCGCTGGTTCAGGATGGGGATGCGACCTTTGGCATTACGGGCTACGATCTCCTGGCTGAACATCGCGGCTATGGACATGACGAGCAGGAAGAGGAACGCGACCAGAGCGATTTGATTGTCCTGCTGCGCGACCTTGAGTATGGACGCTGCCGCCTGGTGGTCGAGGTGCCCGAAAGCTGGATCGATGTAAGCAGTATGGCCGATCTCTGGCATCTGGCGGGCTACTACCAGACACACAAGCAGCGCGGCCTGCGCATCGCGACCAAGTATCCCATCCTGACCGCGCGCTTCCTGCGCCAGCATGGTATCACCCATTTCAAGCTGATCGAAACTCACGGCGCCCTGGAAGCCGCGCCGCTGACCGATACCGCCGATCTGATCGTCGATCTGACCGAGACGGGCACGACGCTGCGCGAGAATCGCCTGAAACTGCTCAGCGATGGCGTGATTCTTCATTCACAGTCCTGCCTGATCGCCAACGCTCGTATTCTCCGCGAAAATCCCGTGGCGATGCGCCAGGCGGAGATTATGCTTGAGCTGATTGACGCACGCATGGCGGCACGCACGCGCTCATCACTCACGGCCTCGCTGACCGGCGAAAGCCTGCAAGCCGCTCAGCAGCAGGTGCAGCAGATCAATCAGCGCCTGCGCAGTATGCAGACAGATGTCGAGTTGCGCATCGCCAGCTTCGAGGCGCTGAGTTCGGGACCACTGGAGCAACGCTGGTATACGCTGTCGGGCGTGGTTGGTCTGAAGGGCGAGGAGGCAACTCGCCTGCTGGAAATTGTGGCGGTGCTACGTGGCGCCGGCGCGACCGATATCGCGATCACTCCGCTGACTTACCGCTTTAAGGAAGAGTCGCTGAGTATGCGCACATTACGCGAACGATTGCAGAGGCTGAGTTGAAGAACCTGATCATTTTTGACCTGGATGGCGTCATTACCAGCGAGGAGTCGTACTGGGACTGCGCGGGCCTGACCCTGCACGAATTGCTGTACAGTCCGCTCTACTGGCAAGTGAGCGCCAGTCCATCCTACAAACCAGCCGCGAATGCTCAGGAGAGCCGCGCTATCAGCCGCGCGACTCTCCCTGAGTGGCTGATTCTGAGTTTTAAGGCCCGCGCGCTCAACTCGAACTGGGACACCGGCTACGCTGGCATCTGTCTGCATCTGATCGATTTGCTCAGCTACCTGCCAGAGCGGGCTGCCCTGCTGCCTCTCGCACCTTTCGATGCACAATGGCTCGCTCGCCTGCGCGCGCAAATCGCGGCCAGCGATCTCAGGCAAACCTGGGATAGCGCGCGTTTGCAGCGGAGTTGGAGCGAACAGCACCCCTTCGATCTGCCAGTCTTCCAGGGCGCGACCGGCCTGGAACTGTTCGAGCACCTGGATGCCTACGCCAGTCAGGCGCTCGGTCTGCCCGTCGCGGGCGTCTTCGCGCGCAGCAAACCTTTCTGGCGCTTTTGCCAGGACATTTTTCAGGAATGGCTGCTCGGCGATACGCTCTATACCAGCACCCACGGCCACGCGCCGGCCCAGTCCGACAAGCCTGGCTGCCTCTTCTTCGAGCAGCCTCTGCTGCCAGTTGAGCGTATCCGAGCCACCTTCGAGGCGCTCCAGGCGCGCGGCTATATCCTGGGTGTGGCCAGTGGACGCGTCTTCCAGGAAGCTGAACAGCCGCTGGCGAAAAACGGTCTGCTGAGCTATTTCGATAAAGCGCATATGGGCACCTACGATCTGGTCACGCGGGGAGAGAAAGCGCTGCGCGCCCGAGGTCAGCAAGCCATGCTGGGCAAACCCCACGCCTTCCATTTTCAGGCCGCCGCCGACTGGGAACGCGCCCTGCAAAACGCCCTCGACCAGCGCGTTGAGCCGCTGCCCGTTCCCTTTATCGCTGTGGGCGACTCGACCAGCGATATCCTCAGCGGACGCGCCGCCGGGGCGCTCACGGTGGCTGTGCTGACCGGGGCGCGCACGCCCGAAGCCCGCGAACTCTTCCTGAAAAGTCAGCCCGATTTTGTCATTGAAGATATGACCGGCCTGCCCGCGCTACTGGACGAGATCAACAATCTGGGTACTATACAGAAACTGCAATTTGCGAACCGCGAACTGGCGGAAAAGCTTCTGCGCCTCTGGTTCGCCCGCCAGATGGACCTGGCAACCGCCAGCGTCCGCCTGACCCCCAGGCCGGTTTCGCTCAATTCGTTTAATGGCTTTTACACCAGCGAGGGCCAGGAGTTCTTCTTTAAAACGCATGTGGAAGAACATGGCGTGCTCAACGAATACTACCATGCCGACTTATTGGATCAGGCAGGTTACAATGTTGTGCGTCCTCTGCGCCTCTTACGCGAAAAAGAGCGGCAGATGGTCATCTACCCGGTGATTACCGCGCCGGTGATGTTCGATCTGATGCGCGCTCAGGAAACGGGCCGGGAATTGCCAGCGGACATTACCGCCGAGACGCTGCTTGAGGCCGAACAGGCGGAATGCCGCCACCTGCTCGAAATCTACGCCAGCACCTTCCAACCTGCTCAGGATACCAGCGCCGCCCCGGTTCACCAGCTCTTCTGGCACCGCCTGGTCAAGCGCTTCTACGAGTTTTACGCGGAGAAAAGCGTTCCCTTACCTCGCAACGCGATAGACAACGAAGAAGAAAAGGGCAGCGCTGCTCAGCTTCCCTTCGCGCAGATCCTGCGCGCTCGCTGGACCATTAACGGCGTCGAGCAGCCGCAAACCCTGGGCGAACTGGTTGAGCAGGGACGGCACGTGCTCGATCCAGCTCAACCTGCGGCGACAGTGGTCGGACACGGCGATGCCCATTTCGGCAACGTTTTTCTCTCGCAGCCCTATGCACGCACGTCTGGAGAGGCTTCCGAGAGCGGCCCATCTTACCGCTATCTCTACTTTGATCCGGCCTTCGCGGGCCACCATTCGCCGCTGCTCGATATCGTGAAGCCGCTGTTTCACAATGTCTTCGCTATGTGGATGTATTTCCCGCAGGAAATCGCGCGCGACCTCCAGGTAGAGGTACGCGTTGAAGGCGAGCGCATCATTGTCGAGCATAATTACCGCCTGACGCCCATTCGCCAGGCCATGCTGCGCATCAAGCAGGAGCAGTTGTTACTGCCGCTGCTGGCCTGGCTGAAAGAGATAAACGCGCTGCCGGAAAACTGGCAGGATCAGTTGCGCCTGGCCTTGATGTGCTGCCCCCTGCTTACCGTTGATCTCTTCGATGCGACGAAAAGGCCGCCGGCGATTGGCTGGCTGGGACTCTCCCAGGCGCTCCAGCTTGGCAACAGCGGTCTGCCTACCTGGAAGGAGAAGGAGCGATGATCGCAATTGTTGACTATGGCGCGGGCAATATGCATAGCATCGCCCACGCTCTGGAGCACGTGGGCGCGCGTGTCCGCGTGACGGATGATCCCCGCCTGGTGCTGGAAGCCGAGGCTGTGGTACTGCCCGGCGTAGGTCAGGCGCGCTCGGCCATGGCTCAGATGACCGCCAAAGGACTGGATGAGGCCATTCGCGAAGCAACCGAGCAGAGCAAACCCTTCCTGGGCATCTGCCTGGGCATGCAACTGCTGGCAGATCACCACGCGGAGGGCGAGGTTGACGGCCTCAAGCTCTTTCGCGGCTCCGTGCGGCGCATTCCTGAAGGGCTGAAAATTCCCGAAATCGGCTGGAACCAGGTCCAGCCGAGCCGGGAGAATCTGCCGATCTTTGAGCATATCCCGCCCGCCAGCTACTTCTATTTCCTGCATTCGTACTACGTCGAACCGCTGGACCAGGCAGGCGTGGCCGCGACGACGGATTACGGTTCGCCGTATTGCAGCGTGATCGCCACCGAGCGCGTCTGGGGCACGCAGTTCCACCCGGAAAAGAGCGGTGAGATGGGCCTGCAAATGTTACGAAATTTTCTCAAGTGGGTGCGCAAATGAGACTTTTTCCAGCCATAGATATTAAAGATGGCCAGTGTGTGCGTCTCTACCAGGGCGACTACGCACAAATGACGGTGTATGCCAGCGATCCCGTCGAGGTCGCGCGGCGCTGGCAGGCGGCGGGCGCGAGCTGGCTGCACGTGGTCGATCTGGACGGCGCGCAAGAAGGCCATCCGGTCAATACAGCACTGATCGCGCGCATCTGCCAGGAAACCGATCTCCAGGTTGAAGTCGGCGGTGGACTGCGCTCCCTGGACGATATCGCCAGGACGCTCGCGGCTGGCGTACAGCGCGTCATCCTGGGTACGGCGGTGCTGACCAATCGCTCCCTGCTTGAGCAAGCCCTGCAACGCTGGGATGAGCGCATCGTAGTAGGGTTAGATGCTCGCGCGGGCCTGGTGGCGATTAGCGGCTGGCGCGAAACCTCGCAGATCAAAGCGACCGAGCTGGCCAGGGAATTAAGCGCTGCTGGCGTCAGGCGATTCATTTATACTGATATCGCGCGCGATGCGGCCATGCAGGGACCGAATCTCGCGGCCTTGCGCTCCATGCTGGACGCGCTGGCCCTGGCCAATGCGCGGAGTTCCCTGATCGCCTCCGGCGGCGTCAGTTCGCTGGAGGATCTCAAGCGCCTGGCAGAGCTGGACGTTGAGGGCGCGATTATCGGCAAGGCGCTCTACGTGGGCGCAATTGACCTGGCCGAGGCGGTACGCGAGATCGAGGGCAAGCCAACAGGAGAGACATCATGCTAACCAAACGCATTATTCCATGCCTGGATGTCACTGCCGGACGCGTAGTCAAAGGCGTGAGCTTCGTCAACCTGCGTGACGCGGGCGATCCGGTGGAACTGGCCGCCTACTACAACGCCGAGGGTGCGGACGAACTGACCTTTCTGGACATCACCGCTTCGCACGAACAGCGCAAAACCATGCTCGACGTGGTAGAGCGCGTGGCCAGGGAGGTTTTTATTCCAGTGACGGTCGGCGGCGGCATTCGCAGCATGGAGGACATTCGCGCCACGCTGGGGGCAGGCGCGGACAAAACCTCGCTGAACACCTCCGCTGTGCAGCATCCCGAGCTGCTGACTCAGGGGGCCGAACAGTTTGGCGCGCAATGCATCGTCCTGGCCATCGACGCGCGCAGCAACCCGGCCATGCCCAGCGGCTACGAGGTCTACATCCACGGCGGGCGCACACCGACCGGCCTGGACGCGCTGGCCTGGGCGAAACGCGGCGTCGAACTGGGCGCGGGCGAGATTCTGCTGACCAGCATGGACCGCGACGGTACACAGCAGGGCTACGAATTACAGCTCACGCGCACTATCGCCGACGCGGTTTCGGTACCCGTCATCGCCTCCGGCGGCGTAGGCACGCTGGAACACATCTACGAGGGCGTGACCAGCGGCGGCGCGGAGGCTGTGCTGGCCGCTTCAATCTTTCATTTCGGTCAATTGCGTGTACGCGATGTCAAGGCTTATCTACAAAGCCAGGGAGTGAGAGTACGACCATGCTAAAATTCGATGCTCAGGGACTCGTCCCCGTAGTCATCCAGGACGAGAGCAACGGACAGGTCTTGATGGTGGCATCTATGAACGCGGAGGCTCTACGCCTGACGCGCGAGACTGGCTATACCTACCTGTTCAGCCGTTCGCGTAATAAGCTCTGGCGCAAAGGCGAGGAATCCGGCCATGTGCAGGAAGTGCGCGAGATTTATGTCAATTGCGAGGAGAACAGCCTGCTGCTCAAGGTCATTCAGCATGGCCCTGGCGCCTGCCACACCGGGCACCGCACCTGCTACTACCGCCGTCTGCTGAGCGACGATAGTTACGAAGAGACCGAAAAGGCTGTTTTCGATCCCACACAAATCTACCAGCACGCAGAGCCGACGCCGGCAACCGCGCCCACAGCTTCCGCCGTACCGCTTTCCGAACAGGAGCGCCAGGAGCTGGAGACGAACATGCGCAAGCTCTTTTCGGCCTACATCTTCCTGCGCGACCATGACCTGAGCGAAGAGTCAAACACCTCGCGCCTGCTGCAAGAGCCGAGCGTGGAATACCTGGCCGGGCGCCTGGGCGATGAACTGCAAGAGCTGGCCGATGTACAGGCCGGTCGGCACATTCACACGGGCAGGCACGACGACACGATCCTGGAGGCCAGCCAGGTCGGCTACTGGCTCATGCTCCTGGGAGCGACCTTCAATATCAAATATGATGAGGTCAAACCGCACGAGGCTATTCTCAGCGGCTATGCCACAGCGGGCGAGCAAACGCTGGAGCAGACCCAGGAATGCCTTAACCTTCTGCTCTCCAGCGAACGCGCCGATCTTGTGCGAGGTCTGATCATGGGCTTCACCACCATCGGACGCACCTGCGCCTCAGCCGGAGTCAGCCCGCTGGCGCCCGCCGAATATGACATGGCTCAGATGCGCAGAAAAGGCCTGGTATAAGTCATTATTCAACGGGTATCAGTCATCTCCATTCCTGCGCCGCAAGGGCGCGTTTCCCCTCCCCACCAAGGGAAAGG
>DASZXF010001125.1:0-2897 GCA_035546055.1 Ktedonobacteraceae bacterium | reverse complement strand
GCCAGCGTCTGGCCATCTGGCGAAAAGGTCGGCGTGGTAATCCAGGTCGCCTGCTGACTGCTGGCCAGGCTTTTCTGCTCACGCAGCACAACCTGCGGCTCCCCCGCCTCCAGAGTGGAGCTATCAAGCGTCTCCAGGCTCAGGCTATTGGCATAAGAAAGAGCTGCGATATCAGCGGGCACGCTTCCGTCCGTGGGGACAGGCACCGCTCCCTCGTAGGGAGCATAGAGCAGCGTTGTGCTGTATGGCTGGAATACCAGCGGCCCCTGCTGAGAATTCTCATCCATAATCAACTGCGGATCAGCGGTGGGTTTGGAGAGATCCAGCGCCCAGAGACCCTATTGTACCGCCAGGTTGCTGCCACGATCATCGGTGAGTAACAGCGTGGTACTGGCCGTGGTGGTATTTCCATTCAAAAAGGAAAAAATGCGAAAACAGGGACAATCCAGGGCGGACTGCTGTCTGACAAGCTGAGGATGGTCCAGCGGACCCGCGTAGAGGCTGATCTGGCCGCTGCCATCAGCCGGTTCAACTGTCCAGGCTACCGTTTTGCCATCCTGGCTCAAGGCCAGCGAGGTCACAGTTAGATTAGCGGGAAAGGTAGCGAGCTGGACGGCCTGCTGATCGAAAAGGCCAACCATCCAGATCCCTTTGCTTCCCGTGTACAACAGGCGATTATCAGGCGTCAGCAGCGGGCGGATAGCCTGATTGTATGCATAATCGGGGGTATAGAGCCATTGCACAGAGTTATCTGTCGTTGAGACCAGATACATGCGCGTTGTGTCCTGGTAGAGCACATAATGCCCGGTGGACAACTGCAAAGAGGACAATTGCGTATTATTGGGCGCGAAGAAAGGTACGCTGACCGTCGCTGTCGGCGCAGGCACAGGCGTGCTTGTACTGGTGGGAGAAGACGCCGTGGCCGTGGCGCGACTACTCGCCTGGGGAGTTACAGCGGCCTGTTGAGCCGCGCTGGCCGAACTCGTCTGCGTAAAACTGAGCAAAATCTGGCCAGAGAAGACCAGCAACGCCAGGCTAAT
The DNA here is from genome assembly GCA_035546055.1 of Ktedonobacteraceae bacterium. Lineage (GTDB taxonomy): Bacteria > Chloroflexota > Ktedonobacteria > Ktedonobacterales > Ktedonobacteraceae > Paraktedonobacter. Next base: position 1,857 of record DASZXF010001125.1, on the reverse strand, counting down.
GAGCACAAAAAGCGTTACAAATCCTGCTCTGGAATAACGAGAGCGCGCCAGACGTACAGGAGGCGCCGGTAGCTCAGGCGCTTCAGGTCTGGACTCTCTAATTGTCTCTTTCTCTGGTGGATCGCTTACGTATTGGGCCAAGGAATCGCTTTTTCTCCTGATATTTAATAACGTCACATAATGACCAGGATGCACGCATAGCCAGGAACATCAACAGGCACCGCAGAACGCCAGTACCTCGCGCTGAAGCAATGCATACTCTGGCAGAGAGAGGCAGACAGATTGCCCGGAGCTGAGCAACCTGTAGCGGATACGCGACCGCGCTACGCCTGGAAGCTCAGGCAACTTTCAGATTGGCGGCTCATGCTCAAAAAGGGTCGCGCCGTATATGACAGGCGTGGCGCAACACAAAGGCCTCTGTCTTCGCGAAGACTTCCTCGCGATCATGATCCTTCATTATAACGTGGTAGGAGTGGTGAAAAGTCACAAAATGTTTTTCGCGGGAGCCAATCAGGTGATAAATCACTTGCCCATCCCGTGGGGATACCACATGATCGTGGTCTGAGACCATAATTAAGGCTGGAGCGGTAATACGTGGCAGTTCGGTGCGCAGTATGGGCAGATAATTCATCATGCTCTCAACTGGCTGCATGGGTGTCCAGCGGTAGACATCGCGGGTATAGCGTTTGCGCGCCGCCGGATCACACACGTCTTCGCGCACAGTTGGCACCAGCGGCCAGAAATATTTTCCCATGCGAATGAGAGGACGTAGCCAGGGCCGAATCGAGAGGGGCGCGCACATGCTGACCACGCCAGCTACCTCTTCATGCGCCGCGATATGCAAACACAGCGCACCTCCAAGGGAGTGACCGACCAGGAAAACGCGCTCGCACTGTTGTCGCAAATCCTGGTACGCCGCGCGCACTGCCGCCGCCCACTCCGGCCAGCCCAGAGGCAACATGTGGCGTACATGGCTGCCATGACCCGGCAAAAGCAGATTCCTGGTGATAAAGCCGTTTCTGCTCAGCACCTCTTCGACCTCCACCATATCTCTGACAGAGCCATTCAGCCCATGCACCAGCAAAACTCCTGTCTTCTCCGCTCCAACCGGCGGAACACTTTGATCTGGTCTTGATGCTGCTGCCATGCTTGCTTCCCTCGCATGTTCCTGTTCTTATAAGAACATCTATGCCCATCTTTATAAAAAGCATACCATTACCGAAGATCAACCGCCACACCACAGAGGGGGCGATTTAGTCCGCGCAACGGCCAGACTGCCTCGTCTGTTTGCCCCATGATCTCTGTTTGAGCCTGTTTGGTGCTACAAGGAGAGCGCCATGTGCGGCAAAACGAAGCGAGAGGCGGCAGATTTTACCACGAACAGGGCGGAATGGCGCTGGTGTTCGAGGTAAAGCCCACCAGAGCCCTCGCATTCGCCAGGGACACTTTCAGCCATACATGTCATCAGTTCTGACCTCTTGTGAGCTATGCCTGGTAGAGTGCCCGCACGTCACCAGTCCCAGACCAGGACTGGTGACGTGCGCACGGCGGAAGAGTGAGAAAAGCGAGCCATACGTAAAGCGGGCTAAATTTGAGACTCTTGCTCGCCAGGAAGCGGATTTAGCTGCACTGGCCGCTCGGCTCTCCCGGCGAAGAGGTCACCGCGTTGGGAGATGAAACTGCGACCAGGCCGGTACCAGGCTGTGTATGATCAGCGGGTAGCGAACCAGCCCAGTAAAATTTATAGGTTTTTTCGGTCTGACCGGCATCTACATGGAGACTGACGGTCTTGGAATTGCCGCGCCCGTTGTCAGTTGTATACGTAAAGGTAATGATGCCTCCCGGGCTATTCGGCGC
>DASZXF010001124.1:0-1596 GCA_035546055.1 Ktedonobacteraceae bacterium | reverse complement strand
GGGCACAGGCGAAACTTATTCTTACGCCCGCCAGTTGGCATCTCCAGGCCACTACGATCCAGCCACAGGGCGAAGGAAGCCTGGAGATGCGCCTGTTTACGGGATTACAGCGCTGGCGTGCTCGCTGGCGCGTCCCTCGCTATGTGTACCTGACTGAACTGGATAACCGGCTGCTGCTCGATCTGGAGCATCCTTCGATGACCACGGAGTTGTTCAAAGCCTTGACCGCCCTTAAAGAAGAACAGACCGTGACTCTCCAGGAACAACTCCCCGATTTTGAACATCTCTGGCTGACAGATACTCAAGGCGATACCTATTTTGCCGAAGTGGTAATCCCTCTGCTTCGCCATGATGCTCCCCCGGCTCCGATATCCGGCACCCCAGAGGTGAGCGTACACGAGCCATCGACCTCTCCCTCGCTCTCGTCTGTGAGTCCACTGGCCGGCCCGCACGTCGTTCCCCGGCAGGCGCGCGTTTTCTATCCAGGTGATCCCTGGAGTTATGTCAAGCTTTATTGTACTCATGCACAGCAGGAAGAGATCATCGCGGGTCCATTGCGCAACATCGTCCGTGAGTTGCGCGAATTGCAGCTGATTGATGGCTGGTTCTTTCTCCGTTATCTGGACCCTCAGCCCCATTTACGTTTGCGTATCCATGCCGCTACGGCTGAAACTAGTCGGCCAGTGCTCGATAATCTGCTCACCTGGAGTCGCCAGCTTGCCACCAGGGGCCAGATCCAGCGTTACTCACTGGATACCTATGAGCGAGAAGTGGCACGCTATGGAGGGCCGGCGGCCATAGATTTCGTAGAGCAGGTTTTCTGCATTGACAGTGATCTTTGCAGTAGCCTGGTGGCGGCTCATTATACAGGTGATCTGACGCTCAATCCCCTGATCACAGCTGTCATGAGTCTGGACTGGCTGTTTGCTGCCTGGGGCTATACGCGAGAGCAACGCTTCCAATGGCTCCATACGAGGGCTGAGAGAGATCATTTTCGGAAACAATTCTATGCTGAGCGCAGATCCTATAGCGAGTTCCTTTCTCCCTGGAACCTGCAGCCTGACTCGCCTCTCTCTCTTCAGCGCGACCGTCTTTCTGCTCTGCTCGCCCCCCTGGAGGCTCAACTTTCGCCTATAGCGGCGCACATTCGGGAATTTGCCCGGGCGGATCAGCTCTGGTGCCCGGAGGAAGAAATCCTGGCCAGCCTGGCCCACCTGCATAAGGTTCGCCTCCTCGATCTGAACAGGCAGACAGAACAAAAAATCTACGCTTTCTGGTATCTCGCCCTGGAAAGCATTCTTCTGCGCCCGGTACGGGAGACAGCAGATGCCCAAAGATCTGAGGCCAGATAGTGCGCTTTTCGCTCAAGCATCCGCGCAAAAAAGGACGGGAAACCCACTTTTGCGGAGTCATGATATAGGCCAGGCAGGGCCATGGAAAAGGACGAGTCATGCCAGGTCACGCTGCAGATCCGTCAAAGCCGGGTTGACCTGCGGCGTGAACTGATCCTGTTGGGAAAGCCGTGGTTGACTCCTCGTCGCTGCGCGACTCGCCCTGGTGCTTTTGGAGGAGGTGGCAGGTTGGGCCGGGCCCAAC
>DASZXF010001123.1:0-3363 GCA_035546055.1 Ktedonobacteraceae bacterium | reverse complement strand
TGGCCGAGGCCAGCGCTTCTCAGGGGACGGGACAGGATGCCGCTCCGCCGGCTTCTCAGGAGACTCCCGTAGTTCCCCCCGTTTCCGAGTCGATTTTGCCAGAGCAGCCTGTGTATCCGCCCCGGCCAGAATTTTATGCTCAAATGCCGGCCAGCGGCCCCTCTGGCGTTCCTCCCGTCGTTTTTCCTCCTCAAGCGCCGGTATTCCCGCCGCAGCCCGGTATGCCGGGAGGCTGGCCGCCAGTGCAGGGGAGGCCGGTGTTTCCACCACCTCCCGGCTATGTACCCTATGGTTATCGTTTCGATCCGGTGCCCCAGGCGCAGCCTTTGCCGCTCAGCCAGGCGCTTCGCGAGTTGCCCGCCCAGTACAAGAAAATGCTTTTCAAGCCGGGCGTGCGCTCGTTTCTGGAAGAGCAGGGCAAGGCCGAATGGGGGATTATCTGGGTCCAGTTGCTCTTTCAACTGCTCGTAGGGGCTGTCCTGGGCATACCCGAAATCGTTTCATTTAATCAGTCGACTACCCCCGGCTCAATCCTCTCTACAGGGTTTTACTCAGTAGAGATTGTGGTTCTGCTCCTGCTTGGACCGGCCTTTTTCTTTGGCGGCGTCGGCATTCAGTGGTTGCTGGCCAGAGCCTTCAAGGGTACAGGTAGTTTTAAGCAGCAGGCCTATAACCAGCTTTTGTTCAGCGTGCCGCTGGGGATTATCTCGTCGGTGCTGTCAACCGTGTTTGTCAGTCTGAGCAACGGCATGGGCGGGCTGATGTCGTTCATTTTGCCAGCTTCGGGCCTGACCACCCAGGGTTACAATGCGCCGAGCTTTAACGTGGGCTTTCTGGCTGTGTTGATGCTGTTTGATCTGTTCGCTATAGCTCTGGGAGTTTACCAGATCGTGCTGAATGTTTTCTCTCTGATGGCCACTCATCGCATGTCTGGCGGCAGGGCAACTGCATGTGTATTGATTCCGCCGGCTGTGCTATCCGCCCTGGTGTTCATTCTGGCGTTAGTAGTTGTGTTTATTGCCGTGGCGGCTTTTACGCCGAGCACGTATCCGTAAGCGGCGCGAGATTCGCCGTTGTCTGTCGAGTTGGAAGAGGCAGAAGCTCAGGCGTTACCATGGGAAGGAGTAATCTTTTGGGTTGCTCCTCCCTTTTTGCTTTGAATGCCTCAAGATGGTGTGTTATGATGAAGAGTAAAAGCGGCATTCATTGGGTTTTCCCTGCACCCTGTAGCGCCTGTGAGCGGGGAAATGGTAGAAGAAGCTCATAGATCTTCTCTATGGCATGGGAAAAATACCGGGGTGGGATGCTGCGTGAAGAAGTACCGGGGAACCTGCTCGCCCTGGGAGGAAGGTTGCGCATTCGTTGGATACTCTTGTTGGCACGTCAATAGGTGGATATACCCTTGTCAAATTGTTGGGTGCTGGTGGCATGGGTTCGGTTTATCTGGCGACCGATCCAACGGTTGGCCAGCAGGTGGCGGTGAAACTGATCCGCACGGAACTTGATGGCTACGCTGATTCGGCGGCGGCTCAGGTGGCGCTGGAGCGTTTTCGCCAGGAAGCTCGCGCTGTGGCAGGGCTGGATCACATTCATATTTTACCGCTCAACCGTTATGGGGAAGAACAGACCGCGCAGGGGCCGCGCGCCTATATGATCATGCAATATCGTCCCGAAGGCTCGCTCTGGGACTGGCTGCGTCGCCGGGCAGATTTCGCCAGCGGCCAGCTTCAGCCGACGCAGGCGGAGCGTTCTTCGGGGCTGCCGTTGAACTGGCCTCTGGGCCTGGAAGAGGCGACCGATTATCTGCAACAGGCCGCCTCGGCTTTGCAGTATGCCCATGACCGCAGTATTGTCCACCGCGATATCAAGCCAGCAAACTTTCTTCTGCGTTTCGATCAACATGAAAAGCGCGCGTTTTTGCTGCTCGGCGATTTTGGTCTGGCCAAGGTCTTCACCGGCAGTTCATCGACGCAAACCATTCTGGGTACGCCAACCTATATGGCGCCTGAGCAATTCGAGGGGGCGGCTCGTCCTGAAAGCGACCAGTACGCGCTGGCCGTGATGATCTATTACCTCCTGGCCGGGCGTCCGCCCTTTGAGGGCGATCCCATGCAACTGATGCGCCAGCATATGGTGGCGCCGGTTCCCTCAATCACGCAGATCAATCCCAGGGTGCCGCCTGTCGTCAACGGTGTGCTGGTGCGCGCTTTGTCCAAAAAGCCAGAACAGCGTTTTGCTTCTATCGCTACCTTTGCCGAGACCTTTGCGAATGTCGCCAGGCAGGCGCTTTCCGGTCAGGCAGCGGGACTGCCCTCCTCGTATGCCACGGCGGCCACGGTCAGAGAAGTGCCGGGCCAGGCGCGGTCGAGTACGCCGGGCTTTCCGCCGGTCAGTCCTGTTCCCCAGGGGCCGCTGGTTCTCCCCGGCCAGCCAGAGCGAGCCTATAACGTCCCGGGGTCGCAGATGGGATATCCAACGCCCACGCCGACAGCCGCGCCCCGGCCTATGGGGGGAATGTATGGCGCTCAAAATCAGTTCGGCCACGCCCCCAATGATGTCTATGCTCAGCAGGTGTTTTCGCCTCCTCAGTATCAGCAGTATCCCAACTATCAGCAGCAGAACGGTGGCAAAGTGGGACGCCGCAGCGCGCTGGGCTGGATGCTCGGCGGCGCCGCGCTACTGATCGCAGGTGGTGGCGCCGGCGTGTACTGGTATATGAATAATGGCCAGCAGGCCAGTGGTAGCGGTTCCTCGCCGATTTTACACATTCTGCAGGGCCATACCTCTCCCGTCACCAGCCTGAGCTGGCTGCCCGATGGCAGTCAACTGGCCTCTGGTTCACTGGATCAAACGGCGCGCATCTGGTCCTCTACCGATGGCAAGGCCGTCAAACCCATTCAGACCGGCTCAGCCGTAAACGCCCTGGCCTGGAGTCCAGACGGCGCCACCCTGGCCACGGGCGAGGATAACCGCAGCGTGGCGCTCTGGAAGGCCAGCGGAGCAGCGATCAAACGTGAAACCGGCTGGGGCGCAGCCGTGAAATGCCTGGCCTGGCGCAGCGATGGCAATTTGCTTTTTATGGGCACCGCTGGCGACGGTCTGCACGCCTTGCAAATTTCCAATTACAAACACTACGGTCATACTACAGGCCAGGTCGTGGTCAACGCCATCGCCAGATCCCCTGACGACGCCCTGATGGCCCTGGCCCTGAACAGCGGACGCGTCTATTTCGCCGATCTTAAAAAAGATTGGGCCGACGTTAGCTCTATCACTCCTGAACACGGCGCTGCCCTCTCAATTGCCTGGTCACCTGATAAAAGCCTGATCGCGGTCGGCTATGCCGATGGCAAGGCCGTCATCTAT
>DASZXF010001122.1:0-2957 GCA_035546055.1 Ktedonobacteraceae bacterium | reverse complement strand
ACAGGCGTTGCTTGCCAAGCAATGTTGGCAGACTCCTAACCTGGATGCCTATCCGACCGGGCAGGATATCGTCGAACAGTATCTGTTCCCCCTGGCTCACGTGCCAGGGATCAAAGACGCGCTGCATCTCCAGACGCGCGTCACAGCAGTGAGCCGGGTACGTATGGATAAGGCGAAAACGCCAACACGTGAAGAGACGCCTTTTGTGGTCAGGATCGAGCAGGCGGATGCGCAGGAACAGGATATTCTGGCGCGGGCCGTGATCGATGCATCCGGCACCTACCAGACCCCCAATCCGCTCGGCGCCCACGGATTGATGGCCCTCGGAGAGCAGGCCGTGAGGGATCACATCTTCTATGGTATCCCGGATGTTCTGGACACGGAACGCGCACGCTATGCAGGCAAACGGGTGCTGGTTGTTGGTAGCGGGCACTCCGCGCAGCAAACCTTGCTCGAACTGGCTCAGCTTGCCGAGCAGGAGCCCGATACTCAGCTTGTGTGGGCCATCCGGCGCCCGGCGGTCCAGCAGATGTTTGGCGGGGGAGCCGATGACGCGTTGCCTGAACGGGGCCAACTGGGCTTGCGCAGCCTGGCGCTCCTGGAACAGGGACAGGCGCGGCTGGTGGCTGGCGTCGAGATCCTGGCGCTCAAACGCACGGAAGAGGGCGTGGTCATCGTGGGAGAGGAAGAGCGCATTGGTCCCGTCGATGAAATCATCGCGACGACAGGCTTCCGCCCGGATCTCTCGTTCTTGCGCGAAGTCCGGCTTTCCCTTGATCCTGGGCTGGAAAGCCCACAGGCGCTGGCTCCCTTGATCGATCCCAATATCCATAGTTGTGGCACAGTCCCTCCGCATGGCGTCGATGAACTCTCCCACCCGGAAACCAACCTGTTCATTGTCGGCATGAAAAGTTATGGACGCGCGCCCACCTTCCTGATGCTCACGGGCTATGAGCAGGTGCGTTCGATTGTGGCCGCGCTCACGGGCGATTGGGAAAGTGCGCGCCGGGTGGAGCTGGTCTTGCCAGAGACGGGTGTCTGCTCAACTGACCTGGGTGGCAGTTGCTGTACGCCTGCCCCTGCCCTGGTACAGGTCCTTCCCACCGTCTCGCGCCGTGCTCGCCCGGTAGGATCACGCGACTAATGGATCAGGGAACGGAGGCGGAACGCTCAGCGCCGCTGCGTCAGAAAGCGGGAGAACGGGCACATGCCATGCTCGCTCTCCATGCTTCTGGCTGGAGCATGGTGCTGGCGCTGGGCTGCACAACCGTCCTCTCCTACGGCACCACCCAATATCTCTTCGGAGTGCTAGAAGTGCCCCTGGCCACGTCCTTTGCCTGGAGCCGGGCCGAGCTGTCCGGCGCCTATGCGGTCAGTTTGCTGGTCGCAGGCTTCCTGGGCGTCCCTATTGGCGTGCTGGTTGATCGCTTTGGCGCGCGCATGGTCATGACGCCGGGCTCGCTTCTGGCTGGATGCGCGCTGATAGGCCTCTCACAGGTGACCACGCTGTGGCAGTTTTACCTGGGCTGGTCAGGTGGATTGGGCATCGCCATGGCGTTGATTCTCTATCCGGTCACCTTCACCGTCGTCACCTCCTGGTTCGTAGCCGAGCGCGCCAGAGCTTTTGCGATCTTAACCCTGATCGGGGGGCTGGCCTCGCCCATTTTTATCCCGCTCTCTGGTTGGCTGCTGCCCCAGGTGGGGTGGCGAACCACGCTCTTCTGCTACGGCCTCCTGCATCTGGTGATCGCCGTCCCCTTGCATGGTTGGCTCGTCAGGCGTTCCCCGGGTCAGTCCCGAGAAGCCACGGCGCGCCTGAACGCACCCGGCCCGGAAGCATCGGTGACCACACGTGAAGCGCTGGCCAACCTCCGCTTCTGGGTGCTCACGGGAGCCTATGGACTGGCTCTGGTGGGAAGCGCGGTCGTCTTCGCTCATCAGATTGCCTACCTGGTGAGTCGTGGCTATGGGGCGCTCCTGGCCGCGACGGTTGCCGGTGCCCTGGGGCTGGCGAGCCTGCCTGGGCGTTTCTTTCTCAATCTGCTCAGCGCTCGCGTCTTGCCTCAAACCGTACTGGCAGGGACGCTGCTGGTGCAGGCCGCAGGCACTGTGATGCTGATCCTGGCGCCAGGTGCGCCCTGGTTGCTGGTCTATGTCTTGCTGTATGGGGCTGCCTTTGGGGTGCTTTCTCCTCTACGGGCACAGGTCATGGCTGATCATTTCGGCCAGCGGGCCTACGGAGCGATCACAGGTGTGCAGGGCATTCCTCTGGCCCTCTGCCAGGCAGCCGGCCCGCTGGTCGCGGGCTGGCTCTTCGATCGGCTCCATCACTATGATCTGGCCTTCTGGCTGTGTGTGGGAGGATTCATCCTGGCGGCGCTGCTCATTGGGCTCCTTCCTCATCCCGAACAGCAGCACCCCAACCCGTGAGAGGATGCGTGCGTCCTTTCCGAAGAAGCAGCGTCTTCAGAGATGAAGCACTGTTGCTCCTGAAAACAGGAGTTCACAAAGAGGCAGGGGTGAACGCATTTGACACCATCAATATCCCAGGCTCCGGTTGATCGTCGATCCATCCCGCGCGCTAATGGTTAAAAAACTGTGCAATGTATGCCCGGAAGCAGCAGCGTTTGTCTTGCCACTGGCCGACCCATAGAAATCCCAGACTGGGATCAGCATATATTTCCCACTGGCATCTTTTACCTGGACGCGCATCAAGCCGAGAGTGATACGATTGATGGTGAAGGTAGCGTGGTCTACAGCGGGATTGCTGAGGGCGTAATGGTCAAAAAACTGTGCTTTGAAGCGGGTCAGAACCCGGGCAAATGGGAGAATCTGGGCGTTGGATGAGACTGTCCCGGTGACTCTCATAGGAGAAGTCCAGCTCAATTCGTTGACACCTTTATCATTAATCAACAGAAAGGCGCGCTCGTACTGGTATGACGAGGTTAACCAGGGAT
>DASZXF010001121.1:0-1739 GCA_035546055.1 Ktedonobacteraceae bacterium | reverse complement strand
TTTATCAAAACCGACCAGGAAAGAGAGTCGCCGCACCTGCGGAAAGGCCGCGCGGATGCCCTGCGCCTGCTCTACATAGAGACCGCGATTGAGCAGCAGAATCCCGGCGTGCCTGACATGGGCGGCCAGCACCCCCTCCAGCAAAACCACACGGTCCAGCAGTGTCATGCGCTCCACTGCTTCTTTATCAACGATATGCCTGCTCAGTGCCGCGTAGACCTGCCAGTGCCCGCCGGTCTTCCGCCTGGCGAAATCGCGCGCCGCCCGCAACATCGCCAGGTGCGCCAGGGTCGGCGGATTAAACGAGCCTGGAAAGACGATGATATCCCCGCGTGGCTCCCGCGACTTCGGCGCGACCACCGCCCACGGAGGTCCGTCCGGCCTCAGACGCTCCAGCAAACGATGGATATGCTGATACTGCCGGATACGCTGTGAACTCATTGAAATAGTCATACAGCTATTATAACGCATCTCGACGCAGCCCCGAAGCGTCCAGCGCCTTCCCTCCGCGCTGGCGTCCATAGCGCATCAGGGCCAGGGTATCCCGCATACGCGCCCAGGAAAAGCGATACAGGGAAAGCTGTTCGGGATGATAGATGCCATAAACATGCTCATGCAAAGGCTCCAGGGCGCGTATATAAGCCTCCAGCAAGGGCTGGACCGCTGCCGGAACCGGCGTATACATATCATTATTTCCTTCCATACATTTTAGACGAGCATATACATACACAATGGGGGTGCCGGTCGCACCAATAGTACCAAAAAACTGCAGCGCAGATGGTTTTCCTCTACCCTCTCTAACGAGGTCGGGGGACAGGCCGGATTGACATGTATTTTTCTCCTGAAAGGATTCTTATTATGCGCTATTATGTACCATTGCGAAAGAAATTGCCACACGAGGAAAAACGTCCTTCAGCCCTGGTCATTCCTCTGTGGGTCTGGCTGGGGCTGGTGGCTGTGCTGATTCTGGTGGTGCTGGCCCTGCGCTAAAGCCACCCTCTTGACGAGAAAGAGATCTCTCGTATGCTTATGGATAGAAACACTTTAGCCAGAGGAGTTTTACGTTGGCAGATCTCTTTCTCAGTCACATTCGCATTTACCCGATCAAGGCCTGTGCCGGCACGGATGTTCAGGAAGCTCAACTGGAAAAGCGTGGGCTACGCTATGACCGGCGCTGGATGCTCGTCAATGAGCAGGGTTCGGACCTCCACCAGTTCGACTATCCGCGTCTGGCCAGCGTGGTGGCATCTTTCACCGATGATAGTCTGCTGGTCGAAGCGCCTGGAATGCGACGGCTTGCCATTCCCTTGCAGGTTCCGCAGACAACGCCCATCGAAGTACGCTGGTTTCAGGGAGTCGGCCCTGCCCTGCCGGTCAGCGAGCAGGCAGATGCCTGGTTCCAGCAATTTCTGGGCGTGCCGTGTCGGCTGGTCTTTATGGCGGATGATGCGCGGCACCCGGTCGAACCGGGCTATGAAATCGATCATGATCTCGCCGCTTTCACCAGTTTTCAGTATCATCTGCTGAACGAGAGTTCACTGGCAGATCTGAATGGGCGCCTGGCTCAGCCTGTGCCATTGGAACGCTTCCGCCCGAATCTGGTCATCGCGGGCGCGCCCGCCTTTGCCGAGGATAGCTGGCAGACAATCCAGATCAATCAGATTACTTTCCAGATCGTCAAACCCTGCGACCGCTGCGCGATTATCACGGTAGACCCGGTGCAGGGCATCATGACAGGC
>DASZXF010001120.1:0-5269 GCA_035546055.1 Ktedonobacteraceae bacterium | reverse complement strand
CCCTGCGCGGTATGATGAAGGCACGCTGGGGACGCATCGTCAATGTCTCCTCGGTGGCAGGTCTGCTGGGCAATGCCGGCCAGGCTAACTACAGCGCCTCCAAGTCCGGCATGATTACGCTCACCCTGAGCACCGCGCGCGAAATGGCCAGCCGCAATATCACCGCCAACGCGGTGGCTCCCGGCTTTATCCCGACCGAACTGACCTCGATTCTGACCGAGCAGCAGAAAAAAGCCATGCTCGATATCACACCCCTGGGCCGCTTCGGCACGCCCGAAGAGGTCGCCGCGACCATCGCTTTTCTGTGCTCGCCCGAAGCTGGATACATCACCGGCCAGGTGATCCGCGTCGATGGCGGCATGGCCATGCACATTTAAACACCCGAAGCGCAGATAAAGCCTTCTCTGACAAAGGCACGAAAGACAAACGAAGCCAATCCGTTTCGTTTGTCTTTTTCGTTATGCTGATTATAGAAAAGGAGGAAAAACTCCACCGGGAGAGATGTAGCCGGTTGCTGTCCTGATGCGTGCTGGTTATATAACGTCCATGACGCCATGCCCGCTGAAGAAGGTGAAACAAAATCCGGGCATTCTCTCTCTAAACTAGGTAAATCAGACACTCAGGTTGGATAACCTGGCCCTAATACCACAGGAGGAAATGGCTTTTATGCTCATTGAAACCGAAGAGACCAATCAATTTACTTTTGAACCATTCGCAGCGCATGCATTTTATACCGAAGTCAATCGCTCACTCGTTCGCCAGGCTCTGGCCCATTTTGAAAGTCGGCCCGCTGACCAGTCTCTGACTATCGTCGACATGGCCTGCGGCACCGGCGCGATTACCCGCCTGATCGCGGAAGAACTCAACCGCCAGGGGCGCCAGGCGCGGATCGTGGGCGTGGACCCCTCCGCCGAAGCGGTGCGCCTGGCTCAGAAGAGTATGGAGGAGATAAATGCCAGGACCGAGTTTATCCAGGGCGATACCGATGACCTGGCACGCCTGATCCAGAACGCTGACGCGGCTTTTTTTTGTAATGCAATTCACCTGGTTCCCGATAAACGCTCGGCTTTCCGCCAGATGGCCGGTCTGCTGGCCCCCGGTGGCATCTTCGCTTGCAATAGCGCTTTCTACAACGGCGCCTATGTCGAGGGCACCGAGCGCTTTTACCGACTCTGGACCCGCCGCGCCATTGGCTGGTTGCGCAAGGAGCATCCCGAAGCCCATGTCTCGCGCGAGAACAAAACCACAGCCATGCAGTGGATTGATACCGACGACTACATCCACCTGCTGAAAGAGAGCGGCTTTGCCAGCGTCGATGTCTTGCAGGAAGAGGCGATTATGACGGTGGAGTCGTATCACGATATCGGCCAGTACTGGCTGTTCATTGAAGGCGCGTTGCCGGGCATTCCCCTGGCACTGGGCGCGGAGGCGCTTGGCACCACGGTTTATCAGGTCGGCGAGGAGTTGCATCTGCACGATATTCCGCGCAACTGGCTGCAACTGATCGCCCATAAAGCATAAGCAAGAAGAAAAAGAACTGGCAAGAACATCCAACGAGGGCTTTTTTCGATAGAATATCCTTGTGCAACTGTTGCATTTATGCAAGGGTTGTGCTACACTACATGCTGTTTCGATAGAAGTATCAAAAAAGCGTGACCGTGTGCGTCACTTACTGTCAACAGAGATCTTGTAGATGTTTGAAAAAGAACCAAAGGACTGGCGCGAGCTACTCGGATGGATTGCCAGCGACCCTGCGGGGATGCAACGCCTTGTGCAGAGCCTGGGTGTGCGCGATATCACCATCAAGCGCTGGATCAGGAAAGAGTCAGACCCACGTCCACAAAATCTGCGCCGGTTGCTCATCGCCGTGCCTGAGCATCGCGACCGCTTTGCCGATCTGATCCCCCTGGAGTTTAGCGATTTCGCCGATATGGCCCTCGACGATACGCACCAGGAGATCTCATCCAGGTTTTATACGCAGGTCTTCCAGATGCGCGGTACTATCGGTCCGACGCAACTTTTCTGGTCGCTGGCAACGACGATTATCGAGCAGGCGTTGACGCAACTGGACCCGGACAATCTGGGTATGGCGATTACGGTGGTGAAGTGTATGGTGACGGGACGCCCCGATGGCAAGATTCTGAGCTTGCGCCAGAGCGTGGGCCAGGCGACTCATCCCTGGCCAGGCAATCTGGAGCAGAGCGCAATGTTTCTGGGCGCCGAGTCCCTGGCGGGCTACGTGGTTTCTACCTGCCATCCCTCCGAGGTACAGAATTATCGCGATGATAACGAGGCTCTCCCCGGCCATCAGCTTGAACAGGAACTCAGCGCCGCCGCCCATCCTATTCTCTACGCGGGCCGGGTGGCCGGTTGTCTGCTGGTCTCCAGCGTTGAACCCGACTACTTCCTCCTGCCGGGACGCCTGAATCTGATCGCCGATTACGCTCACCTGATCGCTCTGGCTTTTACTCCTGAAGAATTTGTTGATCCTGCACGCATTGAGTTGCGCATTATGCCCTCGCACGATGAACAACGCGCCTACTTCGCGACCTTCCGCAAGCGCATGACTGATGCCCGCCTGAAGCTCTACGGTCGTAACGATGTGGACGCCGAGCAGTATGTCTGGGAGGGTCTGGAGAGGGATATCCTCAAACTGTCATGAAAGCTGCCTGTCTGTCCCATGTTTGAAGATTTCAGCCAGCCTCTCGGCACGCCCTGGACGCAAACGACCTTCGGCACCGGTTCGCTGGCGCTGGTGGACTCGGCGCTGCGCATGAGCCTGGCAGAAACGCCGCCAGGCCGCTACAGCGATGCCCAGATCGATGACTATGGCCAGCTCGCCCGCGCGCGTTTCCCCTGGCGACCTCCTCTGCGCATGGAGATAGAGGCGCGCGCCTCGCTGCCTGCCGCCCGGGCGGACAGTACACCGACCAGCGCGGTGTTGCGCGGAACTGCCGGCTTTGGTTTCTGGAATTACCCGTTTTCGGTACGCGGAGATATCCTGATGCTGCCCGAGGCGGTCTGGTTCTTCTACGCTGCTCCTCCCTCAAACATGGCCCTGGTGCCCGGCGTACCCGGCTGGGGCTGGAAGGCACAGGTAGTCCACGCCATGCGCCCCGGCGCTCTGCTGGCGACCGTACCAATGGCGCTGAGCGCCTCGCTGGCCCGCCTGAGTGGTCTGCATCGTCCGGCGGAACGCTGGATGCAGCGTCTGAGCGGTGCCCAGGAAGCTCTGCTGCCGGTTGAACTGACCAGCTGGCAGCGCTACAGCCTGGAATGGCACGCTCAGGAAGCGCTGTTCTTCGTCAATGGCGAACTGGTACTGCGAGCGCCCAATCCGCCCACACGTCCGCTCGGCTTTGTGGCCTGGCTGGATAATCAGTTCGCCATCGCCACGCCGCGCGGAGTACTGCGCTTCGGCGCGGTGAGCACCGCAGCGCAGTGGTTCGAGGTGACGCGTCTGCGCATCGAGGCGCTTTAGTCCTTCTCCGCCAGTTGCATCACTTCGTCAATCAGTCCGTACTCCACAGCCTCTTCAGCGCTCATGAAGAAATCACGCTCGGTATCACGCTTGATGCGCTCCAGCGACTGGCCGGTGTGCTGGGCCAGCAAACCGTTGAGCACGTCCCGCGTGTGCAGGATTTCGCGGGCGTGAATGTCGATATCGGTAGCCTGACCGCCCAGACCGCCCTGGATCAGCGGCTGATGCATGTGAATGCGCGCGTGAGGCAGCGCGCGGCGGCGTCCCTTGTCACCGGCCATGAGCAGAATCGTACCAAAGCTGGCCGCGTAGCCCACACAGGTGGTAGCAATCGGACAGTTCAGATGGCGCATGGTGTCATAAATGGCCAGGCCGGCATCCACCGCGCCACCGTGCGAACTGATATAGAGGTTGATTTCGCGCTCGCTGTTTTCGGCGGCCAGGAAAAGCAGCTGAGCCACGACCAGCCCGGCCATGTTCTCTTCAACTGTGCCGTTAATCATAATGATCCGCTCACGCAACAACCGCGAATAGAGATCATAGGCCCGCTCACCGCGTCCGGTGGTTTCAATGACGGTAGGAACCAGTAACGATGACATGTTCTTCTCCTTCTATAGAACAGCTTTACCTGACTTACGCTTCTTTTTGACGCACAAAGTAGTAGTGGACGCGTGAACTCGCCGCGCCCTGGCGCGGCTCCAGCACCCCCACCAGCAGCCAGCCCTCCGCGCCTAGCTGGCTCAAACGCGCCTCGTCGGGCAGTTCCTCTTCGCGAGGATCGACGCTCACCACGCGATAATCCCAGCGCGGAGGATTGGCCGCGATGCTTTCGTAGACCATCGGGACATGTAACGCTGGCTGAACATCATTTTGTCCGAAGAAATGACCTCTGGAAGACATATGGACCATAAAGGTGTTCTCCTTGCTCTGTATTTCAACAGGCGACCGGGCGCCAATACGCCGGTCGCTGGCCGGTAACGCGAAGTTTCTTGCTTCTTCTTGAATATATCATGCTGCCAGCGTATAATTACAGAGGGAATCTATGCTTTCAGCATAGGTACGCACATCAGCTATGCTAACGGCATAGGAAGGAACGATCCAATGGACTTGCAAGAGATCATGGGACGCGTGATTCGGCGCGAAAGGCAGGAACGGCACCTGACGATTAAAGAACTGGGTGAAAAGGCCGGCCTGTCCGAAATTTACGTCGGCGAGATTGAGCGCGGGCAAAAATATCCCTCTTCGCGTGTGCTCGAAAGCATTGCCACGGCCCTGGATATCGATATCGCGGACCTGCTGGAACTGGTCGCGGAAGAGATTCGCTTTGAGCGCGAGCCTGAGAAGCTGAATGTCATCGGCTTCACCCAACCCGGCAGGACGGCTCAGCCCTCGCGCCAGGCGGTGCGCAAGATGGTCAATATGCTCAACGAGGGAGATGTGGAAAGCGTGGCCAACTTCAGCGCCTTTCTGCTTTCAAAACAACTGGTCTTTCAATAGCTATCGACCACGCTTTAACAGGTCCGTGCTCGCCTTTATCCATCTCTGGTGGGCGGCGGACGGACCAGCGGAAGATCCACTGGCCACCGACCTGGCGGACCTGCACACCAACCAACCGTCAGCGCGTCCTGGCCATCGCCAGCGTCATCTTTCCCGGTCACGACGCGCCGTTCGTGCCCAGCCCCACTACAAGCGCACAGGCGCAGCTGGACAGCTAACCGGGTATACTTTCCAGCTGCGCCTGTCTGTCTCCGCCGCTCTACCACCAGCGACGACGGGGCCGGCGAGCAT
>DASZXF010001119.1:0-17701 GCA_035546055.1 Ktedonobacteraceae bacterium | reverse complement strand
GAGGCAGCGAGCCTCGATCCCGTTCCTCTTTTGAGAGTAGGGCCGGGTGGTACACACTCTGGTCTGATTTTACAAAATCAGGGCTGCTTTACGGCTAAAGAAACTGAAACGATGAGCGCATGTGCGCGAAACTGTTCTGGTCTTCGCCGGCATAGACGTTTGGCGGCGCCTGGAATTCCAGCAGGTAAAAATGGTTACCGTGCTGGGTAGCGTACATGACCATAGTGTAGGTGACGCCCGATTGCACGACGGTGCCCTGCACCACCTGCCAGCTTGAACTGGCGAAGGTGGACGGAGCTGCCGTTTTCTTGCCACTCATGCCCAGTTGCGTTTCCTGCTGGTTGAGGTAATCCGCCAGTTGTCCGCTGGCCGGCGCGCTGAGCAGGGTGGCCTGACCGGTTTTTGTGTTGTCGAGGAAACGCGCCATGGTATGCGCTTTATCTATATTAATATTCCAATGCGCTGTATAGTCCACCGAAAAGCCCAGCGTTTTGTCCTGGTAGTTCCAGTAGGGCTGCGTGCTTTGATCGACGGTAAATGGCTGGTAGAGCACAACCCAGGCGGCCACACCCGCCACGAGGACGAAGGCGAGACAGGCGACCAGCACTCTGCCAATTTTCTTCTTTTTACGCGGCGCCTGCGCCTCTGCTGCTCCGCCGCGTTTCGATGCATCCGCCGACATCGATTGAGGGGACGGGGCCGGATCAAAGGATGGCGGACGTTGCGGCGGACGCTGGCCAAGGGTATCTGGGAAAGGCGTGACTGGACGCGCAGTCCCCTGGCCCATCGCGCCAGGGGGAGGATTCCCCGGCATGGAGAGTGGTCCGCCGCCAGGCGGGGGCAACGATGGGGGACGCGAAACGGCTCCCGGCTGCGAATCGGGACCGCCTGGCCGTCCGCGCAAGGTCTGCGGATCAGCGGCGATTTCCGGGACGCGAGCCGCCGGTTGCCCGCCATATATCCCTGGCAGAGAGGCCGGATTTCCCGGTCCCTGGGCAAAATCAGGACGCCTCTCCCCACTCTGCACAGGTGGCAGTCCCGGCGACGAGGGGGGACGCGAAGCGGCGGCAGGGGCGGGACTGGCCGCCATGGGCCGCGTCGGCAGATCTTCTACTTCGTCAGCGGACGACGCGGGCCGTTTTCTGGGCGTAGAGGTCCGTTCGATCTGGATCTGGGAACCCGGCTTCGCCGTCTCAGGCACAGCCAGGTGCATGGTGGGCAGATCTTCTATATCCTCTCCCGGCCTCTTGCCGGCGGCTGGCGGAGCATCCTGGAAAGCTGGACGCT
This sequence comes from Ktedonobacteraceae bacterium, assembly GCA_035546055.1. GTDB lineage: Bacteria > Chloroflexota > Ktedonobacteria > Ktedonobacterales > Ktedonobacteraceae > Paraktedonobacter. Next base: position 16,414 of record DASZXF010001119.1, on the reverse strand, counting down.
CCTCAACTGGAAGCTGTACCTCTGCCCTGGCAGTTCGTTCTTCCTCTCTCCTGCCCGCTGGCTTTTCAGTGGACATAGCAGACTGATGCGGACTGGCTGGCAGCGGACTCAGAGGAGTTTGCCACTGCAAAGTCGCCCGATCTTCTATGTCCATTTCCTCTGCTTCGCCACTCATGGCGGCAGCCGCGAAAGGATTCTGCTCAACGGCAGGCGCGGGTTTCAATGGTGGCTCCTCACGAGGCCGGGGAGTCTGCGGCGGCGCATCCTGCTGCCAGACCTTGACGCGCAATTCGCGCCGGGCAATATCAGTCGCGGCGGGATCTGGCGGCGTGAGAGGAGAAGCTGGAGGACGCTGCCCATCCTCAGTCGGACGGACGACCTCCTGCGGCACAGGCGTATCAGGCAGACGCCGGGGAAAATCCGCCGGACGCATGCGCTCGGGAGCGCGCACACCGCTGCCCATATCGGCGCCTGGCCTGGACTGCTGGGCGGCTGGCGGTCGAGTCACCTCCGGCTCACGTGGGGCAAGAGGTGCGCTTGCCTGGCGCTTCGGCAGCGCCGGCGGCTCCAGTGAAGGGCGCTCTGGCCTCTTCTCCGGCGCACTCGTCGTCGCCCTGCCCGCCTGCTCCTGCTCGCGGCGCAACTGAGCCAGTTCTTCGCGCCAGTTCGGCAAAACCATCGTCGAAAGTTCTTCCGCCGGGGTTGGTCCGCTGGTAGCTGGTAGAGAGTTCGCCAGACGGGTCAGCGGAGCAGGCGCATCACTCGCCGGTTTTTCTTCTTTGTTCGCCGGAGCAGGAGACTCCGAGGAAGCCAGACGCACAGGCCGTTTTGGCATACGCGAAGAAGGCGGAAGCGTTGATTCGCGCGCGGGGGAAACCACCGATGCGCTTATTCCTGGCAAGCTGGTTTCTCGCTGGGGAGAAGCAGAGTCGGAACGCGAAAACTCTTTCGGAGGAAGCCTGACCTTAATGGCTGAAGGAGCTGCCCCATCAGCGTCCGCGCTGGCACTGGCCGGTAAAACCTGAGACTGACCACAATCGTTACAGAAGCGAGCATCTTCCTTTGCGAGAAGGTGCCCGCAATAAATACAATGTTTTGCCACAAACCCTCTCCTGACTCCGGCAGTAGGGAAGCGTCCGATCAATATTCCGGGGTCTCTCCAGTTCTGCACACCGCTGAAGGATAAATACGTGAGAACTACAGGACACTCCTTGCCCCATTTCATGCCTGATAAATGCCCCCGTTAGCACTAAGTTACCCTACCCGGGCTAAACAGTCAAGCTGAATAGCCCAGGGGTAACATACGCAGGAGTTTATCGGAGCGGGTTTATTTGAGTTCCAACAAGGCCTCGCGCTCGGCGCTGTCAAGCACCTGCTGACCCTTGACGATTTCCACCAGCTTCTTGCGCCCTTTCGGACTCCCGATCATGAGCACACCCACCAGGCGGTTGTCGCGGAAGAACAGTTTGCGATAATTCTCGTTGCCCTTCTCGCCCGGCTCGCGGCGCGAGAGCGTGACCAGTTCGGGATTCTGGGATTCAGCGGTGCCCACCACGGCGATGTTCACGTCGAAAAGCGGACTGGTGTAGGTGGGCACATCCACATAAGCCTGGCGAGCGCCGGCCATATTCACCCCCACCAGACGCCCGTGGCCCATTGCGTTGTCCCAGGTGCCCATGGTGTGATATTTACCAATGGTCGAGTCGTAGAACTCGGCGACATCGCCGGCGGCATACACGCCCGGCACGTTCGTCTCCAGATATTCATTGACCACAATGCCGCCGCGCACCTCCACGGGCGTATCTTTGAGCAAACTGGTATTCAGCGTAATACCCAGGCCAACGCCAATGACATCAGCCTGAATATCCCGACCTTTCTTCGTCTTCACATATGTGGGCACACCACCTTCAGAGACGACGCTCTCAATCTCATCCCCATGGATCACATTCACGCCGAATTTCTTCGCAATATTGTCCACCACCTCGCCGCCTTCGGGGTCCAGCGCACTGCGCAGCCAGTACGGACCGCGCATAATCCAGGTCGTATTGAGCTTGCGCATGGCAAAGCCATCGCACAACTCGTAGGAAATAAAGCTCCCGCCGTAGGCCACGGCATGGCGCGACTCCAGCATTCGCTCGATAATCGTCTTGGTGTCATCAAGCGTCACGAAGTTATAGATATGCCTGGTGCCGGCAGCCCCCGGTACTCTCAGTGGATTAGCCCAGCCGCCAGTTGCCACCAGCAGCGCATCGTATGGCAGATGTTGCCCCCGATCAGTCACCACCACACGCTCATCCGTGTTAATGCCAGTCACCATCGTTTCCGTGAGCAACTGAATGTTGCGCTGCTCATGCCAGGCAAAGTCACGAATCATGACCTTTTGCTCCACAATCACGCCCTGGAGAAAACGGGGAAGCGAAACACGGTTGTACAGTGGATACGGTTCGTTGGTGATTAAATGAATGCTACAATTGGGGTCGTTCTTCCGCAGAGTGTCAGCGGCGGTTGTTCCTGCGATACCATTGCCAATAATCACATAACGTCTGTCGTGCGTTGCCAAATGCCTGGTCTCCTTTTTGTCCTTCTCTTCTCTATGGCACTCGACGGCGGTCTGCTTCTAACACAATGCCTCTGCTCTACGTTGATAAAGAAGTCCTGCTGTGAGTATGTCAGAAAACGCCAGGTCAGCCCATACTTCGGCCAGGTTTCCTCAAACGAGTCTCATTACCATAGCCTGACTGGGCACAATAGTAGCATACTTACGTCTGAAACGCCAGAGGATAAGATCGGAAAAGAGAACAAGTAGCCTGGATTTACAAGGTCAGACCAAGCAGGTCATGAATAAAAGTCCAGAATTTATTCATACCAACAATGCTCTCGATTGTTTGTTTGCTGACCCATCGATCATCCAGGCGGGCAAAACTGGCATGATTCGCCTGTCCAGGCTGAAGGATACTAACAATACTGGCCACCAGAGCTTTGTTAGCGTCAGATGTTCTCCAGTGCTCTTTATGCCTCGCTTCCAGGCCATCAATAAAAGTCTCGGCGCCTCGTTTATGGTCAGGATAAATCAAAGAAGCACATTCAATAAGCAGTGTTTCCAGTGTTCCCACACTCCGGCTATCAGGCCAAATATAGAGACCAGTTCGCGGAGAACCTGGCATGACATTACCAGAGATCACAGGAAAGGAAGGGAACGAACTGACAAGCTTCTCAGCATACTGCTTTCCAATATCCAACGGTTGCTTGTCATCGGCGTCAACAACAATCCCAAATGCAGCAATATCCTGCCTGTAACGGGGATAATTCTGGGTAATATCCAGAATATTCTGAGCTAAACTCTGTCCTTTGCCTTGATAAACTGCCGCAGAAATATCTTCGGAGACAAAAATATAGGGATAGAGCAAATTTTTGTAGCCATGATAGCTCATATCTTTTGGGAAGCGTGGCATAAGATCTTGCCAAAAAGGGTCCAGATCCTTTAAACTCGCATTCACCGAACGAAATCCCATGAACCGTAAAAAGCTACAAAGAATAGCCTGGTCGTGCGCTCCCTCCGTCGCCAGAATGACGTATTCCACTACCTGATCTCCATCCCTAAATCCTCACGTAAGCGAGTCAATAAGCCCTTATCAAAACGAGTCGCGCCTGTCTGTGCCTCACTTCGTTCAAGGCGATAACCAACAAGATCAACTGCCTCACTCTTTGAGGCATCTATCACAGCATCAATCGTTTCCAGACTATGAGTAGTTGCAAAAAGCTGAACATTATGCTGCAAACAAGCATTCACCAGCCACTCAAACGTTCTGCGGAGAGCTTTTGTATGAATAGCCGTTTCAAGCTCATCTATTAGCAAGAGGCCGTTGCGACACTGCGGTATAGCTGTGGCCAGCGTAAAAATACGACGCAAGCCATCTCCAAAAGTGCTCAAAGGAGCACGGCCAAGCTGCTGATGTTTGACGGATAATACCAGTCTGCGCTCATCAGGAAAAATGAGATCGATATCCTGAATTTTTGCATCATAAGAACGTAACAGGTTTAGGGTAGAATCCTTTAAATCGGCCTCAACTACCTTCGTCCAAAATTGTGGTTGTAGATTGCTTAAGCGATGTGAAAACGGATTGATTAACTGCGCCGCTATAACTACGGGCTTTTTGTTCTGAAGCAAGCGTGAAAAACGTTTATTTTCAGGAAATACATGCTGTATCTGCCGATTTTCATCCAGATCATAAAGGGTTGGTCCCACCAATGAGGTAGTCACAGATACATCAATTTGTATCTGCTCTACCTCTATTTCTTTTTCTATTTCTTTCAGGCTACCAGAACGACTATGCCCAATAGAGAGGAATGTTCTATAAGTAGCGGACATCTCGCGCAATGGTTCAAAATTCGGAGATGCGAGAAAAAGAGTAGAGGAATCATCAGTGCCATGCTCTTCCTGTTGATAAAATAACCAGATAAGACGGTCTACCAACGGCATTACAGGCAAATTACTCAGAGAAGCTCCCGTCGAAACTTCTCGTGAATTGGCAATTTCACTCCATGCGCGTCTGTTCAAAGGATCAGAATAGAGAGAGAGCGCCTCTAAAACGCTCGTCTTGCCAGAATTGTTATCACCTACAAGAAGATTGATCTGCCCTAATTCTTCAAGTCTTAAATTCTGGATACCCCGGAAGCGCCCCACAACAAAGGTATCTAAATGCCTCATAGTCCTCCTCTTTTCTTCCATTACCGGGGTTCATCATACCATAGAAGTAAAGAGCTACTCCAGCAGATCTTTGACCTGCTGGAGAAAGTCATCGAGGTCAAAAGGCTTGTTAATGCCTACGATGGCGCGTTGCTCCAGCTCTCTTTGTGGTAGACGCGCGCTCATCATAATAGCGGGAACCTGGTTCATTTCAGGCATGGAGTGGACGCGATCATAGAGTTCGAGGCCGTCAATGCCGGGCAGGTGGTAGTCGAGAATCATCAGGCTGGGTTTGAGATGTCTGATGGTTTCCAGGGCTTCGATGCCGTTGGCCACGAGCAGGGCATGATAGGGAGTTTCACCCGTGATCGCTTCGACCAGAAAGGCTCCAATATGGACATCATCCTCGACAATCATGACCGTATGAAGGGCTTCTCTCTCCGTTGTTTCGGTTTCTTTGGACATGCACCCGCTCCATCCTCGGATTAGCTCTACTATGTATAGCTTCAGGCTCTTTTATTGCAGTATATCACAATTCATAGCAATGAACCGGAGATACCGTCTACCTTCGGCGCGAAGGCGAATATGTCTTTTTAGACACGTTCCCTGATCCGCTTATGGTTGCAAATTACCTTTTTGTACCCCGGATACAGCCTATCATCAGCAGACTCTTATCCGCCAGCTTAGCATTACATGCTTCGTTCGCTCTGCTGGCCGCTTCCAGGCTCATGTTTCAGGCTGATGAAGGTCCAGCAGAGATCGAATAAAGGTACCATAGGCTTCTTTCATCGGCAGTTCTTCATCAATCTTGATCCTCCGCCGATCTACCTGCACTGCCTGCTGAGTGAGCGGATTGTAGCCAGCCTTCTGATAGTTTTCCCAGTACAATCCTGTGCCACGCCGCTGCCAGGGCGGCGTATCATTAAAGTTGATGCCGTGTTGAAATAACAGTTCATTTTTGAAGGCAGGGGATTTTTCCTGGAGCATAGCCGATGCCTCGGCTGGCGCTTTGCCCGCTTTGCGCAATATCCAGTAAGACCAGCCATTGAGCGCGCAACGCGCGGCATCTTCTTGCCGCCAGCGAAAATAGTCGATGACCTGCGCTTTCTGACTGCCGAGCCAGATGCGACTATCAAAGCTGGCTTTGCGCCCGCAAGCCAGACTAAAGGCTGTACTGACAATGCTGGCCGAGAGCGAGACAAGCTTCTCTACCTCGCGGTCATATAAATCCCAGGCCGGAGGAAAGAGCAGCGAGATTTCATCGCTCTCAGTATACGCATAGATGCCATGAAATTCTTGCAAAAGCGCCTGCGCACTTTGCCGCATGTAGTCCTGAAATACCGGATCAAATGGCTTCTCAAAGCCCTCCCGCTCTGTGAATCTGGTGAAACCGCGACCATCCAGGCGGAGAATGACCCAGGCTCCAGGTAAGCAACGCAGCGCGTGAAAATATTCACATTCACGCATCCTGCTCTCAAATTCATCGCTATTCATATATATCTCTCTTCTTTGAAGCAGGCAGAATTACGCGCCGCAGCGCGCGCGTCTAACGCTCCGGCAGTTCGCTCCACTTTGAGCCGCTGGCGACCGGTTGATAGACCGCGAAGCTGTCGAGCAGGGCCGCCGGCGTGGTCTGCTGAAGGACGAAGGCGCTGTGGCGGGACGAGATAAAACCTTCGGTCGCGCTGTGCGCGATGAGAGCCAGCAGAGGATCAAAGAAGTTGGCGACGTTCAACAGTCCAACCGGCTTGGCGTGCAGCCCTAGCTGCGCCCAGGTCATAATCTCAAAAAGTTCATCGTAGGTGCCGTAGCCCCCTGGCAGGGCGATAAATCCATCGGACAGATCCGCCATCAAGGCCTTGCGCTCGTGCATACTCTTGACTTCGTAGAAGCGTGTCCCAGCTGTGTAAGCAACTTCTCTGGGAAAGAGGGCCGAGGGCATGACGCCGATGACTTCTCCGCCTGCCGCTGTGACGGCTTCGGCCAGAATGCCCATTAAACCAACTCGCCCACCACCATAAACCAGTCCCAGGCCGCGCCTGACCAGTTCAACTCCCAGTTCACGCGCGGTCTGCGCATATTCCTGGCGCACTCCCGGGTTTGAACCGGCATAAACACATATATTCCGCATATTTCGATCCTTTCTGCTTGCCCCACGGCTTTTTCTCTGCTATAAAAACGGCTGTATTGTACACTGAACAGGTTCGGGTGTCTATCTTAACAGAACATATTCCCTCATATTATGAAAAGAAGCAAAATGATAACTCCAGGGAATTGCTTTTCTATTCCCTGGAGTTATCATTTTCGATCAATGCATAATCTCTGTTTATAGAACTTCGATTTTGCCTTCAACCACGGACTCATCGGGTTGGATCGCAAAGATGCGGGCGTAGGGCTCCTCTGGATAGAAGCGATGGGAGAAGATCAGGTAGAGGCAGCCGCTGCCCCTGGCCCAATCTTTATCGCGCTGCGAGGGGTAGGCCTCGCTGACGGGATGTGAATGGTAATAGATCATCTCTCCATCATAGTCATCGATATCGTTGTAAATGCGCAGCAGATCAGCCTCGCCGATGATCGAAAAGTCGTCAGGATGTTCAGCAGCGTTGGCTGTTGGATAGTTCTTGACAACAAGCGCGTCAACGCTGCCGAGCGCGCCGCAACCCTCGTTGGGGTAAGCGGCGACGATATGAGCCAGCATTTCGGCGTAGATGGCGCGAGGAATCCGCACCACAAACGATTCGGTTGTTACCACAATAATTTGGCCTCTAATTCTTCTTCAATAGTATCCAGGTCGCGCGTCCAGAGATCTTCGCTGAGGTATTTCCAGCCACCATCGGCGAGGATCACCACAATTTTACCATGTTCCAGGCTGGACGCAACCCTGAGAGCCGCATGAAGTGCCGCGCCGCATGAGGGACCAGCAAAAATGCCTTCCTGATCCTTCAATTCGCGGGTACGACGAATTGCGGCGGAGCCAGAGACCAGTATTTTGGTGTCGAGCAAGGATTGATCAAGCACGGGAGGGATAAAGCCATCTTCCAGGCTGCGCAGCCCCTGCACGCCATCTCCTTGCATCGGTTCGGCGGCAACAATTTTAATCGCGGGATTGTACTCTTTCAGACGGCGCGCATTGCCGGTCAGCGTGCCTCCTGTGCCCAGGCCGGCGACAAAGACATCGAGATCGGGAAGGTCTTCGATGATTTCGACTGCTGTACCTTCATAATGAGCACGAGGATTCGCCTCGTTGCCATACTGATAGAGCATCACATAGCGGTCATCCTGGCTGGCCATCTGCAAAGCCAGGCGCACAGCTCCGTTGCTGCCCAGTGTGCCATCAGAGAGGATGATTTGCGCACCGTAGAGTTCAAGCATTTTACGACGTTCCGCAGTAACGTTATCGGGCATGACGGCAATAAAGCCATATCCCTTGACGCGGGCAATCATCGCCAGCGCAATGCCTGTATTACCGCTGGTCGGCTCAAGCAGAACCGAGCCAGGTTTGAGTTTGCCGCTGGCCTCAGCCTCTTCGATCATCTTTTTCGCGATGCGATCTTTGATGCTGCCGGAGGGATTATTTCCCTCCAGCTTGGCGAAAATCTGCACGCCCGGATGCGGACTGAAGCTGCGCAACTCAACGAGTGGGGTATGGCCGATGGTCTCAAGGATACTCTTGTAGCGCATAAATCCCCTCTTGTGAGCTTAACGACCGCCAGCCATCGCGGGCAAGAGGATGACGGTATCCGAGGAGCCGACGCTGGTTCCCAGCCCCTGGAGATGCCGCACGTCCTGGTCGTTGACGTAGATATTGATAAAACGGCTGAGCGTATCACCCGGCTGAATCTGCTCTTTGAGCGCCGGATACTTTTCGTACAGGTCAGACAGCACGTCAGCGAGAGTATCGCCTTGAGCACTCACCTGTTTTACTCCACCAACAGAGGCACGCAAAACGGGTGCAAGTCGGACGGTTGCCATGAGTTCTTTTCTCCTTAGATTCATTTGTAATGGGCGCGCCGCGCCCGCTGAGAGCTATGCTATGTCCTGCGGCTGCCAGCCGCCGTTGCTGGCGACCAGCAGACCGCGTATCTATGCTGCGGGATATCCCGCGTTTGAAGCGGAGCTACGCCCCGGTTCTCACCTGCTAATGTTTGACCGCCGCCGGCATGGCGCAGACATCGGCGTAGATCGGCAGATCTTCCGGGTGGCCGTGTTCGCCACAGGCGGCGCACTGTGGATCGCGATAGAGGCTGAGTTCGCTAAACTCGCCATACAGGGCGTCGTAGGTCAGCATACGCCCGACCAGCGGCTCGCCAATGCCCAGCAGCAGCTTGAGGGCTTCAACGCTCTGGAGCAAGCCCACTACTCCGGGCAGTACCCCCAGCACGCCGGCTTCGGCGCAACTGGGCGCCAGCTCTGGCGGGGGCGGCTCGGGATAGAGACAGCGATAGCACGGACCCTCGTAGGGCTTGAAGACGGTCAACTGGCCCTCGAAGCGGAAGACGCTGCCATGAATTACAGGCTTGTTGGCCAGCAGAGCGGCGTCGTTGAGAAGATAGCGCGTGGGGAAGTTGTCGGTACCGTCGATGATGACATCGTAATCGGCGATGATGTCTCTCACGTTGGTTTCGTCCAGGCGATCCAGGTAGGTGATAACTTTGACATCGGGATTGAGCGCCGCGATGGCCTGTTTGGCCGATTCAGCTTTATACTCACCTACGCGGGCGGTGGTGTGAATGACCTGGCGCTGAAGATTGCTCTCCTCCACTACATCCAGGTCGATGATGCCGATGGTGCCAACGCCTGCCGCCGCCAGGTACAGCGCGGACGGCGCGCCCAGACCCCCGGCGCCGATCAACAGTACCCGCGAGTCGAGCAGCTTGAGCTGCCCTTGCTCACCGACTTCCGGGACCAGCAGATGACGGCTGTAGCGATTCAACTGATCGGGGGAAAGAGTACGGGGCTTTTTCACGGGCAGACCGCTATTTTTCCACTGACCATAACCGCCGGACATGGAAATGACATCTTCGTAACCCATCTGCTTTAAGGTGAGGCCCGCAAACATTGAACGCGTGCCCCCCGCACAGTAGAGGACCACTTTCTTGGATTTGTCTGGAATGGCTTCTTCTACCCGCAGTTCCAGATAGCCACGCGGGATATGCAGCGCACCAGGAATGTATCCTTCATCCCATTCATTTTTCTCGCGCACATCGACCAGGATAAGATCGTCCTGCCCTTCCTTGCGCTGCCGTGTGAACGCCTCGTTCGCCTGGTCTGGTGTCCATTCAGGCACCAGCTTACGCGCCTGGCGCATAATCTCACGGGAAGCATCGCCCATGTCTGTTCACCTTCTTTAGTATTGTTGACTAAGTGTATCGAGTTTGTTTTGTCATTACCAGCAAAAAGCTTACCACGCCTACTCTCTCATCGTCAAGGAATGCTGGGCTTCTGCCAGGAGTCAAAAAGGACTGTGGAAGTCTCCACTTTATAAGAACAGGCGCGCAGGGAGTAAATATTCCATGCACGCCTGTTCTTTCAGACAAATCGGACATAAAAGAAGAGAGGTGGTAGAAAACTCTATCATTGGTTCTCTCCTCCTCTCCGTTCTGGCTTGACCAGCAGGTACCCGGGTAGAAGTCCCGCGACTACCAGCCGTTCCCCGGTCCGGGATTACTCCCCTGCGGAGGCTGCGTCGGCGAGGACGCGGGCTGCCGTCCCCATTGGGGAGAGGCCGGCGGCTGCTGACTCCACTGCGGAGGAACCGGCGAGGGCTGCTGTCCCCACTGCGCCTGCGCCTGTGAAGGGGACTGTCCCCAGGACTGCTGGGGCGCGGCTGGCGGTTGAGTAAAGACCGGCTGCCCCTGGCCCTGGAATTGAGCCTGATTGAACGGCGGCTGGCCCTGGTTGAACGGCGGCTGGCCCTGCAACTGAGCCTGGTTGGCCGGCGGCTGGGACTGAGCCTGAAAGGGGGGCTGTCCCCAGGGATTGCCGGCATTGTTCGCGGCCTGCTGAGCGTTTTCCGCTGCGGCATGTTCCGCGCGAGCGCGGCGGTCATTGCGAATATGCCGCCAGACATACAGCACCACCAGTACCACGACCAGCACGACAATGACCCCATCCAGATAGTGCAGAGGGCCACTGATCTCCTCGTAGTGCTGGCCCAGTTGATAGCCAACCAGGGCCAGCAGAAAACACCAGGGCAGCGAACCGAGGAAGGTGTAAACGCTGAATTTGATGGGATGCATCTTTGTGATCCCGGCAGGCAGCGAGATGTAGGTGCGCACAACCGGCATCAGGCGGGAGAAAAACGCCGTGGGAGCTCCCCAGCGCTGAAAGAACGTATCGGCCTTATCGGCGTCGTGCTGAGAGATCAACACGTATTTTCCATATTTGAGCATCAGCGGACGCCCGCCGGCATACCCGATCCCATAGGCCACCAGTGAGCCGAGCAGACATCCCACCGCGCCGGCCAGGGAGAGCAGAAGCAAATTGAGCCAGAGAGGTGAGCCTGGATCAACCCCCAGCAGATGTTTGCCGGTGGCCTGCATACTCATCGCCAGCATGGAGCCGGCCAGAGGCATGATAATTTCACTGGGCAAGGGAATACAGCAGCTTTCAATAGCCATAGCCAGCACAATGCCAAACAGGCCCGTTGTGGCAAAGAGGTTTTGAATAAACTCCGTTAAGGATGTTATAATGTGACTCACCAGACAGCGGCCTCCTTCGGTCTCCAACACTTTTGCCCCATAGTAACACACTTTGCCTGGTCAGGCCAGCGAATAAGACAATAGTCCAAAACCTCGAAGCCCTTCTCAGTCTTCCTCGCCATCCCTGTACCGCTCATTGCGCGAGGAACGCCGGGTTATGGGATGATCGTTATCCAGTTGCCGGGCAAATTCTTCATTTAAGGGGTCGTCCTCGTAAAGATAAGGAGCGCGCCGCACCAGAGGATTGTGCAGATTCCCCGAAAAGCGCTCGGGATCGCGCCGGGGACGCCGCGCGCGCAACTCTTCCTCCAGTTCTTCTTCCTCATCCAGTTCACCCGTCCAGGGATCGACAGCCCGCCCCCGCAACGAGCGAGGATGGCGCGGGTAAGCCGGACGGCGCGGATAGCGCTCACGCAATTCTTCAGTGGCAAAGGTGTCGGTGAGATCTTCTTCTTCATGCCAGGCCAGCCGCTCGGACTGCTGCCGACTCCGGGGCGTATCATACTCCGGCAGCGAGCGATACGACGCGGACGCCGGCTCGTGGAAATGCTGTGCATGTGAAGAACGCGGACGCTGGCTCGCGGATGAGCGCCCTCCCTGGGAACGCCGCGCCAGCGAGTCCGAAGCGTTCCGCTGACGCGCCAGTTGCCGCGCCTCCTGGCGAGCTTTGCGCAAAGCCGCCGACTGATGCTGAGAGAGGGAACGGGTCGCGGACCGGCGCGCAGGATGCGCGGGCGGCGGTAGAGGATTTTCCGTAGAAGTCAGAGAGCGAGCAGGATGGCGCGGCTGGCGCGGATAGTTGCGCGGCTCGCGGCGTGTCTGGCGCTCCTGCACAAAATCATCGTAGGGGTCCAGCTCTGTCTCGGCGGGAGGAAGCGGCAGATAGCCTGAGATCGGGGAACCTCGCCTGGCTGGCGGATAGGACGCCTGCTGATCAAAAAACGCCTCTTCCCTGGCCAGGATTACGCGCGTCTCATCCTCTTCTGCATAGAGTTCATCCTCATACATTTCGTCGGCATATTCTGCGTCCTCTTCCGCGTCCAGAGCTTGCGTCGTAGCGCGTTGACGAGCCTCGTGGCGTCGAGTCAGGAGGGCAAAGATAGCCAGGGAAACGGGAATGCAGAGCAGAATAGCAGCCAGCCCGCCGAGCAGCCCACCAAGCACCCAGGAGTTGAGCGTGTTGGCAAAAGCCAGCACGACCGCCGCACCTACAATCAACACAAACGCCACAGCGGCAACTCGCATAAATTCAGAATCCTTTCCTGATCGCACAACGCAACGTAAGAACCCTCCCAACGAATGTACAGAAAAGCAAACAGGTATTTACCGAGAGTATAGCAGATTCTCAAGCGAATCTCAAGAACGCCTCAGTCCAGGTGCAGAGCTAATGAAGGTCAGATCCACTTCCACGCGTTCCCCCCTCACTCATCAGACGAAGTCTTCCCCGCTACCAGTTCACCATCTTCTCCATCGCCGGCCATTTTCCGGCAAGCACAAACATACACAAGCAACCAGCGTTTCGCGCGACAAACAGTGCTTTGCTCTCCCTGTTCAAGCGGCGGCTACAGGCAGAGCAAAGCTTTTTTCTTCAGGATAGAAACGGGCAAGCGCCGATAAAGGCCAATCAGGCAGCGTGATACTGGCGGAAAATCGCTACCACTTTTCCCTGCACCTGCCATTCGGTATCCCATTCGCGTTTTGAAACATAGATGGGGTCCATGCTCGAATTGGCGGGCTGTAAACGCACCTGATCCTGTTCCTGGAAAAAGCGCTTGAGGGTGGCGCTGCTCTTATTCTCTTCGAGCAGATGTACGGCAACCACAATATCGCCATTTTGGCAGGAAAGCTGCGGCTTGATCACCACGTAATCTCCATCGCAAATATGGTCTTCGATCATCGAGTTGCCCTTGACCACCAGCGCATAAGTGTTCTGCTGCTCAAGCTCACGACCTGCATCCAGCACCTGGCCATGCTCCGGCGCGCTCTCTATCGGCAAACCGGCGGCAATCGCCCCCATAATAGGAATCCCGACTGGCTGCTGCTGAACGAGCTTGATACCCCGGCTCTTTTTCGGTTCGCGCTGGATGTAATTTTTCTTCTCCAGCATCGAGAGATGATAATCAACGTGACCGGTGCTGGCAATCTTCATCGCCTGACCAATCTCGCGATTCGTCGGTGGCATACCTTCTTCTCGCATGTATGCCACAATAAAATCGTATATTCGCCGCTGAATATCGCTTGCTTGTTCGGAGGACATCCGCATGTTTCCTGCCTTTCAATCGATAGGCCCGCATCGCCTGAATTATAGTACGCGAAAGTAGAACTATTATTCAAATCATAACAGACTCCCTGCGTCAAGTCAAGCGGTTATCGAACGAATTTTCAGCGGGGGACGAAATTCGTTCTACCATGTATCTTCTGCTGGCCTGGAGCAACTTCCCGCCCGGCAGACAGCCAGGCAGATAAACACGACCTGATGCGTGATAAGACATCTTCAACCCAAAAGTCAGCAGGACCGGTGCTTGTCCCGCTACATTTTCAACTCCCGGTGTGCTATACTTCCAATAAGATAGGCAAGCGGAGGTAGAACCTACTCCATACCCTTGCGGATGCGCTTCTCAGCGCCGGTGCCTGTAAGAACCGATAAACATGATACAGCACGTTGAAGGCCTGTGAGAGCGCTTGCAATACATGAAGAGAGTTGAACTGCCAGGAAGAGGCCATTTGCGCACCTCCCTGGCAAAAGTGTACAATAAAAGCGACAGAGGCTCTTTGAAGGCCCCCAGCCACACAAGAGGGAGTCACATACATGGTTGAGATGACTGTTGAAAGCGTGCGCATCAATTTGCAAACGTCGCAGCGGGTTGTCATCTTGAAAGCAACAAAGCAAGAACGCTATCTTTTTATCTGGATAGCGCATTCTGAAGCCTATGCAATTGCCATTGAGTTGCAAGGTACAAGTTCGCCGCGCCCACAGACTCATGATCTGCTGAAAAATGTGATTCATGATCTGGGAGCCAAAATAGAGAGTGTGGTGATTTCGGATCTGATTGAGGATATCTTCTATGCCCGGATTGTGCTGGATGTCGCTGGCCGGCATGTGGAGATTGATTCTCGCCCCAGCGATGCGATTGCGCTGGCTGTACGCGCTAAAACCCCCATTTTCGTGGAGGAGAGTGTGCTGGAGAAAGCGGGCGTGGCGCTGGAATCGAATGACGAAGCCTTTCCCTCTAAGAATGAGCCGAAGAAAGAAGACGAGCCCGATAATCTGGATGCGTATCGCGATTTCATCAATAGCCTGGATGTTCTGGATGAGTTCGGTAAGGATTAATACTCCTGCGCTTTCCTCCGCTGCTTAGTGCAAGAGGGCGCGCAGGAGAAGTGTCAGGAGACGCGAGAAGAGTCCATAGGCGAGAATGGCCACCAGAAATTCCAGGTAGATGAGCAGTTGCGTCCCCGCGAGTACTGGCAGATTGATGTTTTCCGCTACCCAGCGCATTGGCAGCACAAAAAAGTCACCCGCTGCGAAGAGGAGGACCAGCCAGGTCGCTGTATTTTGTACCCCGAATAAGAGACAGACTACTCTGACCAGCAGAACCAGCTGCACGAGCACAAAGAGGAAGCGCACAAGACCAGGCCAGGGACTCCTGCGCGGACGACGCGCTGGCAGCGGCTCATACGCGGGGGCCGCTCCACCTGGAGGATAGCCCCGATACGTTTTAACAGGCGCGGACGGCAGGACGGGATAGACGGCCTGCGCGGGTTGCGGATAGGGATAAACAGGCTGCGCGACCGGCGGCAGGTGGAGCGGGGGAGTCGGGACGGTCGGCGCCAGCGGAGATGCGCTGTCTCCGGCATAGGCGGGATAATACTGCGGCAGGACGAGCGGCTCTAGCGGCTCGGTTGGCTCGTTGTAATCGCTCGGTTGAAAAGGTTGATTTTCTGCTTGTCTTTTGCCCATAATCTGTATGCTCCCATTCTCTCCGTTGACCCTTACCATCCCGAAAAAAGGCTGGCCGGTTCTGCACAGGTTGGAGAAGTTTCTCCTCTGGAACCAACCAGCCCGCAAAACTCTTTACCGTTCTTCATTCATTATGACGCGCGCGGACGCATTGTATCAAATCATCTCAGACAAGACATGATTCTTCTGCCGTTTTCCTCGTCGCAGGGATCGCGTAAGCTCCTTCTTTCCAGATTACGTGACAGAGGACGCCGGGTTGTAAACGGGTGACGAACGGCTTCCTGGCTCGCGCAACCGGCGGCAGGGCGAACTAGAAGATGGCATCCAGAATAGTGGCAACGCAGCCCAGAGGCATGGCCAGACCGTTGCACCCGGCCAGGGTCAGACGCGTATGGGCGAAGGAGGAGGGTAGGCTGTACGCCTCGATGGCGGTACGCAGGGATTGCAGGACGAGTTCGCCGGCCTGCATGGTACTGCCATCCAGGACAATGACCGAGGGATTCAGGGTGTTGACCAGGCCAGCCAGCACAAAGCCCAGGTAACGCCCGGCTCGCGCCAGCGCACCGGCACAGGCAGCGTCCCCCGCCCGCGCGGCTTCGATGACCTGGGACAGAGTGGTCAGACTGGGAGAGAAGCGCTGCACCTCCAGTAAGATGCCATTTTTGCCAGCCACGGTCTCCAGGCATCCCACCCGGCCACACTGGCAGACATGCCCGTTGAAGTCCACCGGAATGTGCCCGATTTCACCCGCCAGGCCCGCGTACCCCCGGTAGATCTCGTTGTTTAAGATTAAACCGCCAGAGATGCCAGAGCCAGCTTTGACGTAGAGCATATTGCCTTCGTTGCGCCCGGCTCCATAACGGCTCTCGCCCAGCGCGCCCATATTACCGTCGTTGTCCAGGTAGACCGGCACGCCCAGCTCGTTCTCCAGAATTTGCTGAATATCGATGTTCGCCCAGCGGGCCAGCGAGGCCGGCAGGGTGGTCTGCTGCGGCAACTGAGCCAGCGAACTGACAATGCCCAGACCGATGCCCACGATCATCTCCCAGGGAATCTGCTGCTGCT